>JAUVQV010000129.1 GCA_030597995.1 Candidatus Rokuibacteriota bacterium | reverse complement strand
GAGCAAAGAAGAATTCTGATTCTATGAAAAACAGACTGTATTTTACCGGGCGTAACTGTGTTAGTTAACCAGTTTAGTCACGAGAGAGATTTTTCGTCCTGGCAAGGCGTCGCCGGAGTGAGCGCGGAGGCGTACTGGTGTACGCCGCACAAGCAAACGAGGGCGCAACGCAGCCCGGGCGGAAAAGATCCTCGTGACTCCGCGAGAATGTTGACAGGGATACGAGAAAAGCGATACCATTTTTCGGTGTTGCCACAGGCTCGAAGAGCGTGCGCAGGCGCGTGGCCGCTATCTCCGAGGGGGGAAACCCGTACACAGGCGAGAGAACTGCCGATGAAGGATGACCGTAAAACGAAAAAGCAGCTCCTGGACGAGATGGGTGAGCTGCGGCGTCGGCTGGCGGCACTGGAGGGGGAGGGAGGCCCACCGCGGCGGAGAGGCCGGGCGCCGCAGGAAAAAGGACGTACCACCGGTGACAAGAATGCGGAGAGGCAGCGGGAGATCGATCACCTGCGGTTACTCTCCGCCTTCGACGGCATCGAGGGGGGGGTCTATGTGAGCGACCCCGAAACCCACGAGGTGCTGTACGCCAATCAGGCGGTCAGAGCAACCTTCGGAGACGTGGTCGGGCAAAAGTGCTACCGGACGCTCCAGAGTCAGGAGTTCCCCTGCCCCTTCTGCTCCACGGAGTACATCGCTGGCGAGAACAGCGGAAAGACCCATCGCTGGGAGTATCAGAATCAGATCAACCGCCGCTGGCACGAGTGCTTCGACAGGGAGATACCGTGGCCGGACGGGCGGTTGGTCCACCACCACATATTCTTCGACGTCACCGAGAGGAAGAGGACGGAGGAGGCGCTGCGATCCTCCGAGGAGAGCCTCCGGGCCCTGGTCGAGGCCTCCCCCGACGCGATAGGGGTGACGGACACCCGCGGTTATTTCACCTACGTCTCCGAAGCCTCGGTCCGGCTGCACGGTTTCACACGTGCCGAGGAGATGATCGGAATAAACTCCTTTGAGCTGGTCGCCCCGGAAAACCACCCCCAGGCGGTGAAAAACATGGAGCGGGCCCTGCGGGAAGGATCGGTGAGAAATACCGTCTACACCCTGCTGAAAAAAGACGGGAGCCGCTTTATCGGGGAACTCAACTCCTCCCTGATCAGGGACGACCAAGGGAACCCGAAGGCCTTCATCACCGTGGTGCGGGACATCAGCGAGCGGGTGCGGGCGACGGAGGCCCTGAGAGATTCCGAGAAAAAATACCGGGACCTGGTCGATCATTCCCTGATTGGAATCTACCGGACCAGCCTCCAGGGGGACTTCCTGTACGCGAATCAGGCCCTGGCCGAAATTGGTGAATACGCCTCACCCGGAGAAATGATAAAAGCCGTGGGAGGCAAGGTTGTAACGCTCTATAAAAACCCCGGGGACCGGAAGGTACTTCTTGACGCCCTCAAGAAATCCGGACAAGTTGAAGGTTTCGAGATCGATATCCTTACCAGTACGGGAAAGACCAAGCATGTCATTCTGAGCGCGGTCCTCGACGGCGCGGTCCTCGACGGCCCGGTCCTCTCGGGGATGATCAAGGACATTACCAAGCGCACGCACGCGGAAAAGGCCTTGCGGGAGTCGGAGGAAAAGTTCAAAAGCCTCGCCGAGCAGTCGCCGAACATGATATTCATCAACGTGAAAGGAAAGGTTGTGTACGCCAACCGGAGCAGTACGCAATGCCTCGGCTACACCCTGGACGAGTTCCTTGCACCGGACTTCGACTTCCGCTCGCTGATCGCACCCGATGACCTGGAAAAGGTCAGGGAGATCTACACGCAGCACCTCAGCGGCCGGGAAGTCCCCCCGTACGAGTACGGTCTGATCACCAAAGAGGGCCGTGAAATCCAGGTCATCAACAGCACGAAGCTGATTCTCTACGGAGGGGAACCGGCAATTCTGGGAATCGTAACCGACATCACCGACCGCAAGCTGGCTGAGAAAAAGCTCCAGGAGAGTGAGTCCCGTTTCCGTTCATTCACGCAGAACTTCAACGGCATCATCTATCAGGGCGACCTCGAGTTCAAGCCTCTCTTTTTCAGCGGGGCCGTGAAGCGGATCACCGGTTATCGGGAGGAGGAATTTATCGAAGGGGGAAAAACCTGGGACCGGATTGTTCATCCGGATGACTTTCAGAGTCTCCTCACAGGAGAAGCGGAGAAGATCCGAACGGTTCCGAACTTTTCCACGGAGCGGAAGTACCGGATCATCCATAAGGACGGAAGCACGCACTGGGTGCAGGAGGTTATACAGAACCTGTGCGACGATTCCGGAAAACCGGTCCTGGTGCAGGGAATACTACACGACATCACCGGGCGAGAACGGGTGGAGAGCGCCCTGTGGGAGAGCCAGGCCAGATATCGGAACCTCTATCAGGATTCGAGAGATGCCATTTACATCACCTCCCGGGACGGCAGGTTCGTGGATGTCAATCGGGCGACGCTCGACCTCTTCGGCTACTCCCGGGATGAAATGATCGGCATGGACACCCAGAAGATATACTGCAGGAGCAATGACTGGAAAAAGTTCCAGGAAGAGATCGGGCGGCTGGGGCACGTCAAGGACTACGAGGTGGAGTTCTGCAGGAAAGACGGGGGGAAGATAGACTGTCTGCTCTCTTCTTCGGTGCGGAGGGCCGCCGACGGCAGCGTGTTGGGTTACCAGGGTATTATCCACGATGTCACTGAGAGGCGGAAGAGAACCGAAGAGTTCCTGAAGATAGAAAAACTCGAGTCCCTCGGCATTCTGGCCGGCGGGATCGCCCACGATTTCAACAACCTCCTCACCGCCATCCTCGGTCACATCTCCCTGGCCATGATGCACCTCAAGCCGGGGGACGAGCCTTTCAAGGGTCTGCATGAAGCCGAAAGGGCATCCCTGCGGGCCAAGGACTTGACGACGCAGCTGCTCACCCTGGCCAAGGGCGAGTCGCCGGTCATGCAAACGATCCATCTGGCAGGGCTGGTACGAGAGTCTGCCGAGCTTACCCAACACGGCTCGAACGTGAAATGTAACTTCAACCTGCCGGAGGATCTTTGGCCGGTCGACGTGGACGAGGGGCAGATGGGGCAGGGGATCCACAACCTTACGATCAATGCCATTCAGGCTATGCCGGAAGGCGGAACGGTGTATATCCGCGCCGAGAATATCATCGCGCGCGCTCGCCAAATTCTGCCTCTCCGGGACGGAAGGTATGTAAAGATCTCTGTCCAGGACCACGGGGTCGGCATGCCGAGGGAGGTAGTTTCCAAGATCTTCGATCCCTATTTCACCACCAAAGAGCGTGGAAGCGGGCTGGGGTTGGCTGTCACTCATTCCGCGGTTCAACGACACGGCGGACACCTGACTGTAGAGACGGAGTTGGGAGAGGGGACGACCTTCCACATTTACCTGCCGGCCTCGGACAAAGACACCGTTCCTGCGGATTCGGTAAAGGAGAAGCCAGTCACCGGGGAGGGGAAGGTCCTCATCATGGATGACGATGAAATGGTGCGGAAGGTGGCCCGGGAAATACTGTCTCAGAGCGGGTATGGAGTCGAGACCGTTGAGGACGGCGCCGAGGCGGTCGAACGCTACCGGCAGGAGAAAGAGTCGGGAGCCCCCTTTGACGTCGTCATTATGGATCTCACCATTCCCGGAAAGATGGGCGGCAAGGAGGCGATCCGGAAACTTCTGAAGTACGACCCGGGGGTGAAGGCAATTGTCTCAAGTGGCTATTCTTTCGATCCGGTGATGGCCGAGTATAAAGAATACGGCTTCGTGGACGTGCTTCGCAAACCGTACAAGAGCACCGATCTGAGTAGAGTCGTGCGCCGGGTCGTGACCAGCTGCTCGGATTAACCCCTCTTGCCCGCAAAAGTCATGATGCAGCTCCAAGACATGGCAACTCTTAAGAAACAAAAGAATGGGCCAATAAATCCTAAACTCTAAATCCTAAACAATATTAAATGCCCGAAATTCTAAATCCAAAACACCACGCGTATCGCCTGTATGTTTGGGACATTTGAACTTTGAATTTTGTATTTGTTTAGGATTTCGATATTCGTGCTTAGAATTTGATTCTATATGCGTAACCGGGTGAGTCCCATCGCCGGAAAGGGGACGGTTCTATACATAACGACATAATTATATGCGCGAGAGTGGCGGAACTGGCAGACGCGCCGGATTTAGGATCCGGTGGGTAATACCGTGGGGGTTCAAATCCCCCCTCTCGCACCAGGTACAATTCAGTTTTTCAATGGGGAGCGCTCCTCCAGCCCTTCCAAGCCAGGCGGCTCGAGAGCAGGAGGCCGATGCCGATCGCGGTGTAGACCGTCCCCGCCACCGTCAGCGGCAGGAGCCCCCCTCGGATGAAGCGGCCGAGGAGAATCATGCCGGCTATCAGAGCCCAGCTCCGGAGAGAGAGAAAACCACCCACGCAGCGCCCCTCTCCCCGTTCCCGGATGCGGGCAACGATTCTCCGGGAGGCCGGATCAAGGACATATCGGGCTTTGATGGCCCCAAG
>JAUVQV010000003.1 GCA_030597995.1 Candidatus Rokuibacteriota bacterium | reverse complement strand
GAAGGCGCAAACTCGGCCTTTGGCCTCAGACAAGCGCCTTCGGCCGCTACGCGGCCCGCTCCCGCTCGCTGAGTGGGGTACCCCCGATCTCTTTCGAAGTTCGCTCCAGGGAGCACCCCCGGCGATCCATCCGATATAGAGGGTTTCCCGGGGGTGTTTCGCTCTCTTTTCCTCGCGGCACCTCACTATTTTTTGACCGCTTACGCGGCTGGTGCTAAGCTCGTCCCGCTCGGTAACATCCATGGGGGGGGGTGCACATGGGAGGCGACTCGAAAGTGACCGCGGCCCGCGGGGATGGGCGCGGGCGAAAAGTCCGTGGAGTCCTTTTTGACATGGACGGGGTGCTGGTCGACAGCTATGAGGTCTGGTTTCACCTGGTCAACGCCGCGGCACGTGATTTCGCGTACCCGCCCGTCTCGCGTGAGCGGTTTCGTCAGAGTTGGGGGCAGGGGGTGGCGGCGGACGTGGAGCACTTTTTCCCCGGTCACACCCCGGTTGAAGTGGACCGGTACTACATCGAAAATTTTATGACGCACGCCGGCCGGCTGCGAATCGATCCCGACGCGAAGACCGTCCTGACGGTCCTGCGGCGTCGTGGTCTGCCGGCCGCAGTCATCACCAACACCCCCGGGCCGCTCGCCCGCGATATTCTCGATTCCGCCGGTCTGGAAACTGATGTGGTCGTCGGCGGAGACGAGGTGCCGAAGCCCAAACCGGCTCCCGATATCGTGCGCCGCGCCTGTGTCCTGCTGGCCATCGCTCCCGCTGAAGCGGTGGTGGTCGGGGATTCGCGTTACGACCGCGAAGCCGCCGCCGCAGCGGGTTCGCGGTTCGCCGGCCTCGGGACAAAAGGTGAGGTACAGCTGAAGAAACTGACCGATATCCTCGACCTACATGACTTCTTCCAGGAGGACAGACACCCGGATCTCTGATCCATCACGAAGTATTCTCAGGATCACCTCATCGCCCACCCGGTAGCGGTCGAGTTCATTTCGCAACTCATCGTAGGAAGTAACCTTGTTCTTGTTCACGCTCCTAATGATGTCGCCGACAATAACTTCCCCCCCGACCTGAGTGGTACCCCGGATGCCTGCGGACTCGGCGGAGCTCCCGGGCTGGACGTTGATCACCAGCACGCCGTCAATGTCAAAACGCTGCGTAATGCGGTCGTTGGCAATGGCCACGCCGATACCAGGCTGGATCATCCGGCCGTGCCTGATGATCTCCGGCACTACCCGGTTCACCACGTCCACCGGGACGGCAAAGCCGATCCCGGCACTCACCCCGGAGGGACTTAAAATGGCGGTGTTCACTCCTATCAGGCGTCCCGCACTGTCCAGGAGCGGGCCGCCGGAGTTGCCGGGGTTGATCGCCGCATCGGTCTGGATCACGCCCTGGATGGTCCGGCCGGTGACGGCTTTGATTTCCCGCCCCAGGGCGCTGACGATGCCCGCGGTGATAGTCTGATCCAGGCCGAAGGGATTGCCGATGGCGAACACCTTCTGCCCCACCAGCAGAGTGCGGGCCTCACCGATCTGGAGGGGTGTCAGTCTCTCCGGGGGCGCGGAGATCTTCAGCACCGCCAGGTCCTTGTCCGGCGCCACTCCCACCAGAGTCCCTCTCCAGGTGGATTGATCAGCCAGGGTCACTTCGACACGGTTGGCGTCTCCGATAACGTGGTAGTTGGTGACGATCCGTCCCTCCTTGTCCCAGATGAATCCGGAGCCCGTCCCCTGGGGGATTTCATAGATATTGAGGCTGAAGAGGCTCCGCCGGAGCTCGATGCTGGTGATGTACACCACCGAGGCCGAAGTGGCCTGAAACAGCTCGATGGTGTTTCTTTCATCCTCTGCCAGATCTCCCCGGGCGGTTATGACTCGGGGCTGGGCGTCGGGGTCGAGCGGCGATCTCACCCGTTTCCCATACCACCACAGGCCGGTGAGGACTAAAAAGAAGAGGACAAACGCTGCAATTTTTCGCTTTTCCATCGCGGAGCACTCCTTCGCATGATGCCATCCTTTTACCGCGGCCGCCGACCCCTGTCAAGGGAACAGCGAGGAGGAGTTCCCCTGTTTTTTATTCGGTGGTCAGGGCTCGCCGAGAGCCCCAGGGAACACCCCCGGCGAGCCTTCCGACAGATGAGGTTTTCCCCGGGAGTGTGGCATTCGAGCAGCGGCCAATGTGCAGAAGAAGCTCGGAGGCCGGCGCCCACGCTGTCCGATCTTATCCATTCGAATATTTTCACTTCCCAAGACGAGGAATAATCCCTTTGCGGAAGAATTTTTTTGATATAATTGATTATCCTGATCGGAAGAGATTCGCGAGGCGGTCCGGCAATATCACCGGGAAGTTTTCACAGATGGGATGCACGGAAAGGAGAAGGAGATGGGAAGAAAATTGGCGTGTATCGTGATCATGGCTGTTGGAGTGGTGTTTCTCGCTCACGGGGCGGGGGCTCAAATGCATCATGAAATGATGGAGCAGGAGGGCAGGGAGCCTGAACAGCCCCGTCATGAGGAGGGAGGACCCGGACCGGTCCCCCCGGGGGAGGCCGACTGTGCAGAGAAGCACATACCGGGCCCCGGCATGGGCGGGCAGATCTCTCCCGGGATGATGGCTCCCGGCATGGGCGAGCAGATGTACCCGGGGATGATGGCTCCCGGCATGGGAGGGCAGATGTATCCCGGGATGATGGCTCCCGGCACGGGCGGGCAGATGTATCCCGGGATGATGGCTCCCGGCAGGGGAGGGCAGATGTATCCGGGGATGATGGTGTATCCCGGGATGATAGTCTTCCCCGGGATAATAGTGTACCCCGGGATGATGGGCTACGGGGGGATTGGCCCCGGGATGATGGGGCACGGCAAGATGTGGCCGGACCGGCACGGTCGGGAGTACGGTCACCACCGTGGACCCGGATACTCTCGCCCGGGAAAGGGCATGATGCACCACGGCGAAAAGGGAGCGGAGGACTGCCGTAAGCCGCAGTTGGAGAGCTCCGGAGAGCCGCTGGACGAGGAGGGGGCGAAGCAGCTTCTGGAACGCTATCTTCAGGCCCTGGGGAACCCGAACCTGAAGGCTGGAGACATCAGAGACGAGGAACAGTACTTTGAGGCGGAGGTCCTCACCCAGGACGGTTCTCTCGTAGACAAGATACTGATAGATAAAAATACCGGCCGGATGCGCTCCGCATACTGATCTGGTTACGCCCGGCAGAAAGCAGTCTGTATTTTTTGAGCGGCATCATGGATTTTTCGGGCTGAGTGGTTCGCGGAGCTGTCCCAGGTGCGAGAGAAAGGATAATGTCCGCGCCCCCGCCCCGAGTTCACTCGGGGGCCGGCTCTTGTGTTTTCTGAAGAAGGCGCGGAGATCCTCGAAGGTGTCGATGTCGCTCCAGGGGGGAAGGAGCACGGCTTTGAGGCCCGCTTTTTCGGTTTTTTCAAGGCTGGTTTCCAGGACCCGGCTCGTGCTCCAGGGGATTCCGGCAAAGATGTCGGGACAGGCTTTTTTCATGCCGACGAGGTAGTAGCCGCCGTCGAGGCAGGGGCCGAAGACGACATCGGTCCGGCTCGACCGCAGTGTCTGGAAAGACTGCTCCACGATGGATCGGGGCAGGTCCGGGCTGTCGCTGTCGATGATGGAGACCGCCTCATACCCCTGCGACAGGGTGTCCGAAAAAGCGGTGCTCAACCGCTCCCCCAGATCTTTTCCGCGCTGGGCGAAGAGTGCAAAGTTCCCTGGGAAAAGGGCCGCGAGAGACTCTCCGGCCCGCTCCGGGGTGTCGGCGACGGCCACAGCGGTTCCGTGCAGGGCGCCCATTTCCTCAATCCGGTCCAGGAGAAAGCAGCGGTAGAGAGCGGCCGCCTCCCCGGGGGAGAGCTGGGGAAAGAGGCGGGTTTTCACCTCTCCCGGCACCGGTTCCTTGGCCATCACTACCAGAAGCTGCCGGACCTGCCGAAGGCTCATCTACAGGCTCCAGCGGACCCCGCACCCGCGGCAGCACGAGGGCGGCGAGCCGGTCGGGTGACGCTCCCTGAAGGCCCGGTATCCGGGTCCGGACCAGATGGCCGCGAAGTCGTCTTCGAACACGTTGCCGAGACTCAGAGACTGGTACTCGGAAGTGGCGAAGGGGGAGATGCAGCACGGAAGAACGGTGCCGTGGGCGGTGATGTACGTGCTTACCCACGGGCGTCGACACCTCTTCCACGGAGACGGTTCGCCGCCGTTGCCCTGAACACTCCGCTCCGGTGTGCCGAGTCCGGAGGCGCTGAGCTCGATCCCCAACTCGGCGGCCAGGGCCTGACTCCGGCGGATCAATTCCAATGTCTCGGCGTCCGGACCGGCGAGCGACTGCCGCTCTTCGGCCAGCCCGTGCCCCTCGCGGTCGAGGAAATACACCAGGCGCTGGAGATGAACTTCGGGCACGCCGATGGAGGCCGCGAGGCGCACCAGCCCCGGCAGCTCGGCCAGGTTTTCCCGGTTTCCCAGGAACCAGAGGGAGAGCTTCGGGCGCGGCGGCGGTTCGGATATCACGCGCCTCGCAAAGGAGCGAAGGTTGTCGACCACGAGGTCGAAGCGGTCACTGCTTCTGACTGCCCGGTACGTTCCGGGGGAGGCCGAATCGAGGGAAATGCGAAGCTCGTCCAGGCCGGACTCGATGAGCTCCCTCTGCCGCGTCTCCTCCAGGAGGGTGCCGTTCGAGTTGAAAAGCACGGTCACCTTTCTCTTTTTCAGATGCCTGACCATAGCCGGAAGTTCAGAATTCAGGAGGGGCTCGCCGATGCCGTGGAGCACCGCGCGCTCCAGATTCGGGAACTGGTCGGTGACCATTGTGAACTCCTGGAGTGACAGGTCCCGCCCCGGCTCCCAGCCTCCCAGATGCTGTATGCAGCTTCGGCAGGAGAGGTTGCAGCGGTTCGTCGTTTCCAGATAGAGCTCCTTCGGAGGAGAGAGCGTTTGTTTCCCGCCCGCCATGCCTCAGTTCCCCCTGACGATGGTAGTGCAGATGCTCCCGGTGCGAAGAGGCTTGGCGGCGTCGGAGAGTCGACCGTTCAGGCGGATCGCCCGCCCCCGGACAATCGGGCAGTACTCGTCCGGTTCGTCGAGCCTGCCCCTCAGCATTCTCCGGCCGGCGCAGCCCCCGCCGCACGTTTCGCGATGCTCGCAGCGCCGGCAGTAACGGGGCAGGTGATGAGTGTTTTGAAAGAGAGGGGTCTGGAATATCAGCTCTTTTTTTTCCACCAGGTCGTCTATCGTGAGATCGGAATCGGGCCAATACACGCAGGCCTTCACGAGCCGGTCCGGGGTGACGCGCAGGGTCCGCCCGCCGCAGGGAGTGCCGTGAACGCCGTTCAGACCCAGAAAAGTATGTACCAGGGGTTCGCTCACCGAAATGATCTCGCTGTGATCGAAGAGGATTTCATACGCTTCCCAGTACTGGTCAAAGCTCAGCATGAAATCCTCGACGAACACCGGCTGGTAGACGTTGACCCGGAAATTCGCCCCCAGGGAGGCGGCCAGACCCGAGAGACGCGCCTGGTCCCGGTAGTTGACATTCATGAGAACCGCGAGAATCGAGACCCGGATCCCCAGTCGCTGACAGCGCTCAATGCTCTTCATGACGGTCCGCCAGTTGCCGTCGCCGCGGAAGCCGTCCTGCCGCGCCCGGTCGGGAAAATCGAGGGAAAACTCCACATCGCTGAAAGAGACCAGGAGCTCGTCCGGAGTGATGGAGAGGGTGTAGCCGTTCGAGGCCAGTGTGACCCTGGTTTTTCTCAATTGCAGATATTCGAGAATCTGGAGGTATTCGGGGTTGAGTCCGTTCTCCCCGGTGCCGAAACCGATGGAGCCGATCTCCAGGCTTTCGCACACCTTCCGCACGTCCTCCAGGGTGAGGTTGTGCACCCGGTCGCGGTCCCGGTAGCAGTGGGCGCACGAGATGTCACAGTTATTTGTCAGGCCGATTCCCACAGAGACCAGGGAGCGAATTTTCAATCCCTCCACAGATAGCGCAGGGGAACAAAGAACATGAAGTACGCGGCGAGGATCGATCCCTTGAGGGTCCCCGTAACTTTCGAGACCCCCTTCCGCCGCCGGTACCTCACGGGAACGCTTCTGATCCGCAGGCCCTGCCGGCTGGCCTTGACTACCATCTCCACCGGCCAGCCGTAGGAGAGCTGCTCCATCCCCAGGTCGTGCAGGGACCGGGTCCGGATCGCCCGGAAAGACCCGAGATCAGTGATGCGTGCCCGGTACAGAAGGCGCAGCAGGAGCACGACTATCCGGTTTCCCAGGCGTTGGTGCCAGGGCATGGCCCCTTTTTCGAGGTCGCCCCCGAGACGGCTTCCTATGACCAGATCGGCCTGGTCGCGTATCACCGGGCCGGCCACGGCCTCCAGCTGGCCGGGGTCGTCGCTGCCGTCTCCGTCCATGAAGACCGTGACCTCGGAATTCCGCGCCGCGCGGGCCCCGGCGAGGCAGGCCGCCCCGTACCCCCGGCGGGACTCGAGCACCACTCGCGCCCCGGCGGCCGCGGCCCGCTCCGCGGTGCGATCGGTGGAGGCATTGTCGACTACGATGATCTCCCGTACCAGAGCATGGGGTACGGCCCGCACCATCTCCCCGATGGCCTCCTCTTCATTCCAGGCCGGGATGACGAGCGAAACCTTCATATTCCCCTCCCGCATTATTCACGAGGATCTTTTGCGCCCTGGCTGCGTTGCGCCCTCGTTCGCTTGTGCGGCGTACAGTAGTACGCCTCCGCGCTCACTCCGGCGACGCCTTGCCAGAACGCAAAATCTCTCTCGTGACTAACCCGGTTACGCCTGACAACATACAGCGTTTTTTTCATACAAACAACTTTCTTCTTTGTTACTTAATAGTGAGCCGCATCATGAATTTTACGGGCTAGCCGTCCGGCATTTCAACCTCAGAGAAAAAGAAGGGGATCTCGATCGCAGCCGTATCGGTTCCGTCCGATCCGTGGACTGCATTTCGCTCTATACTCTCAGCGTACTTTCTTCTGATAGTTTCCAGGGCCGCCTTCTCGGGATTAGTGTCGCCCATGAGTGCTCGGACTCGTGAAACTGCATCTTTCCCCTCGAGAACTACGGCCAGAATCGGCCCCGAGGAGAGAAATTGGGTCAAGCTTTGGTAAAAAGGGCGCTCGGAGTGGACGCGATAAAAAGCTCGAGCCTGTAACTCGGAAACTTGCAGCATCTTCAGTCCCCGAAGCCGCAAGCCGGTGCTTTCGAATTCCGCCAGGATTTTTCCGCCCAGATTTTTGGAAACTGCGTCCGGCTTGATCAAGACCAATGTCTTCTCCATGCTCATGCCTCCATTCTCTCCTTATGAGAACCGTGCATTATTATTCGGTTCCTAAAACATGAAAACTTTATATCATGGTGGGGGTTTTTGGGGTCTCTGAGGTTTAAGGCGACCTGTTCTCGGAGTGCCTGCCCGGCAGGAGATCAGTGCCAACTCCCGGCCCAGCTGGAAATCAGGAGACTGGAGGGGTGTGTGGCAGGTGCGACAGAGCCGTATCATAGCGCACGGAGGGCAGTCTCTGCCGGTATCAGTGGGAACCAGTCTCGGATATCGGCTTTCGGCATGAGAGTCTCCGGGTCCGTGACAGGCCTCGCAACCTACCGCTGCCAGTCCCGGTGTGCCTTCCGGGTCGAGAAAGCCGGAACGTTCACCGTAACCGGTAGTATGACAGAGGAGGCAAGCCGGGTCCTGTCTCTCTCCGGTGCTGGAAAGGTTCTGAAAGCTGAGGGCATGGTTTGTCCGGCGCCAGAAGTCGTAGATTTCGGTATGACACTTCCGGCAGATCATATTCCCTAGATACACCCGCTCCCCGTCGGGTCTCTCTTGAACAATTATCACCTCGCCTGCCGGATATCGAACCGGCCTCACCGACCCGCTTCCCGCACAGGCCGCCGCTATCCAGAGGCAGGCGGCGGCCAAACACCATTTCCGCATACAGTTCACCTCTCATGCCCGCCTAGCCAGGATTATTCACCAGGACTGTCTTATGAAGAGGTCGGGCTAGTCCACCATCTCTTCTCTGCGCACCGTGGCATCCAAGACTTCCCGGACATCGACCAGACCCTGGGTAGCTTTCACGATCCCATCTTCCCGAAGGGGTCGCATTCCCTGACGCTGGGCCTCTTCGTATATGATCTGGGGGGCCGAGCCCTCCGCCAGGTGATCCCGCAATCCGCCTCGGAAAGAGAGGAGCTCGAACAATCCCAGCCGTCCGGCGCCTCCGGTTTCATTGCATCGCCCGCATCCCCTCCCGGCATAAAACACCAGCTCCTCAGGCCGCTTTTCTCTGATCCCCTCCATGATATGGACAGGTTCAGTCAGGGTCTCCCGGCAATCACTGCAGATCTTGGGCAAAAGGCGCTGGGCCAGCAGGCCGCGAATGAGGAGAGCTTGGGTGGTTCGGCTGATCCCGCAGTCGCGGATCCATTCCAGAGCCTGGAGATTGTCGGGGAAATTGCAGAGACCGATCACGAGGCACTGCCGGGAGGCGTTGAGCAGCATCCTTAATGTTTTCGCGTCGGGAATATCGCTCAGACCTACCACGTCCGGCTCTTGTCTGAGGAGGGCCTGCAATCCTGTTGAGAAGTCCAGACCACTTCCGTGAACGAGCTGCGACTGGCTGACGCCTGCCAGAGGAAAATGGACCGGGTTTTCGAGGGTCATAATATTCTTGCCCTCCTCACTTTTCAGGTAATTCAAAAAACTGTAGAGGGTGGTGGTTTTCCCCTGATTCGGCGGGGCGCTGATCAAAAAAACACCGTGCTCTAAACTGAGAATCCGGCGCGCTTCGTCGGCAACTTCCTTTGACATTCCCAATTCCTGCATCTCGCGGTCGATGAGACTTTCGTCCATGATTCTCACAACCAGGCGCTCTCCATAGAGAGTGGGGAAAGAGGAGAGGTTCGCTCGCAACCAGCGCTTCCTGACATTTATCCTTACTCTGCCCTCGAGTGGTACTCTCCCACTGGCATTCGTATCTATCCTGGCGAGGTTCAGTGCCCGCTGGATAACCGCAGATCGGGACCGCTTCGGGGCCACTTCTCCCTCCTGGAGGCGGCCGCTGATACGGAACCGCACCCTGAGCCCTTCTTCAACCGGCTCCAGGTGCATCTCCCGCGATCGTCGTTTGATGGCCTGGAGGACAAAACGCTTCAACCACCCTTCCGGGGAGTATCCCTCGGAAGAAGGTTCTTGCGTATAGAGATGCTTCTCCTCGCCTTCTTCTCCCAGGTTCAGGACTCCTTCCGCTGAAAAAAAGGTGCCCTCCGACGGCGGGGAACCGTAGTAGTGTCGGACAGCAGTTTCGAGGCAGGATTCCGGCGCGATGATGGGATCTATCTCAAACCCTGTCAGGTCCTGGAGAGTCCGTATGCCATCCTGCCATGAGGGGTCAACCATCGCCACTGTGAGGGTGTTATCTAAAAGGTGGAGAGGAACCACCCCGTGTTCCCGGGCAAAATCTTCGGGAACCAGGTTCAGGACCGAGCGGTCGATCTGGAAGTGTTCGAGATTGATCGCCGCCACCCCGAACTGCTCCCGGAGGAATCCCAGGAGGTCGTCGGCCCGCAGAGTGCCCAGGCGAATGAGATTGTAGCACAATCGACCTCCTTGTTTTTCTTGCTCTTTCAGGGCCGTCTGCAGTTGACTCTCGCTGACGAGACCGGCCTTCACCAACAGCTCGCCGATCCTTTTTTTCTCCTCTGTGAACATGGCCTAGAATTCCACGCGATTCCTTCCGTTTTCCTTTGCACGGTAGAGAGCCTGGTCCGCAGCAGTGAAGTCTTCAAAGTCCGCTCGGAAAAAGTTCCCTCCGTCCGCGCTTTATTGTAAACCCTTTCTCTCTTGCGTCAATCCTAAAAGATAACGATGATAGACACTTAGTGCACCGGCTCTTGACAGCCGCCATCTTTTCTCTCGCGGAGCAGGAAACACACCGTCTCGCATGGAAGACCTGAAACCACTCCCAGGGGCCGGAGATTAAAACATTGACGCCGCAGGCAGGAAGGCTTATTATTTTTCCATAATATTAGGAGGCATATTCGCTATCATGAATTTATTACGGGTTATTTTGACCCTCCTCGGTTGCGGTGCGGCCGGTTATCTGTTGTTCTGGCAAGGTTTTCACAACCCGGTGATGTCAGGGATCGGGGCCCTGGCCGGGGTGGGGGTGGCGGTCATTGTCGGGTCCACCGCGCTCCGGCTCAGGAAAATGCCCTCCAGAACCCTCTTCGGCGGGTCTCTTGGCCTCTTTTCCGGAATTCTCACAGCGTATTTCATTCTCTCTGCGGTTCCGGCTCGTCTTGCATCCTCGCCCCTCTCCACCTTTGCGGTGGTATTTATTGGGTTGGGCCTGGGGTACCTCGGTCTCGTCTCAGGGGCGAAAATAGGGGAGGAGTTCAGTGTCAGAGAGCTCTTCTCTCCCTTTGTCCACAAATCGTCGGAGGAGGAAAACCACAAGATTCTCGACACCAGTGTCATAATCGACGGCCGGATCGCCGACATTAGTGAAACCGGCTTCATGGAGGGGATTTTCCTCATCCCCCAGTTCGTGCTCCGTGAACTGCAGCACATCGCCGATTCCCCCGATACCTTGAAGAGGAATCGCGGTCGCCGCGGCCTCGACATTCTGCAAAGAATTCAGAAAAAAACCGATATCAATGTCAGGATTTCAGAACAGGATTTTCCGAAAATCCGTGAAGTGGATGCCAAACTCATCGCCTTGGCCCGTAAGCTCAAGGGCAAGATCATTACAAACGATTTCAACCTCAACAAGGTTGCCGAGCTCCAGGGGGTGCCCGTGCTGAACATCAACCAGCTTGCGAATGCCCTCAAGCCGGTGGTCCTCCCCGGAGAACTGATGAAAGTCTACATTCTCCGTGAGGGCAAAGAACTGAATCAGGGCGTGGCGTATCTCGACGACGGCACTATGGTGGTGGTTGATAACGCCAAGAGGTTCATCGGAAAGCACGTCGAGGTCCTGGTGACCAGTGTCCTCCAGACTACCGCCGGAAGAATGATCTTTACGCAACTCAAGGACAACGGCACCCGGGAAGCACCTTTTTCGGGTACTCCCCTCAGGGAGGCGGGCGGCTGAGGGAAATGGCGAATCTAACGTCCCTGTTCACATCCAATTTTGAAAAATGATGGCTCGAGTGGCGGTGATAATCCCCGCTGCCGGAAAGGGGTCGCGAGTCCACATGAAGACTCCCAAGCCCTTTCTGATGCTTGCCGGGGAGGCCATGCTCTCAAGATCCATCTCCGTGTTTCAGCGGAATCCACGGGTGGGGTTGATCCAGCCTGTGCTTCCCCGTCCCCATCTGGATTTCTTCAAAAACCGTCTTTATAAAAAACACCGCTGGAGCAAGTGCCGCCCCGCGGTGGCCGGCGGACGGGACCGCCAGACTTCCGTCTACAAGGGTCTTCAGGCATTGCCCCCGGATGTCGAACTGATCCTTATTCATGACGGGGTCCGGCCTTTCGTCTCAATTGCACTCACCAATCGCGTCCTGGATGCGGCCGCGCGTTACGGGGCGGCTCTGGCCGCCGTTCAGATTCACGACACCGTCAAAAATGCTTCCCTGCCCTACTTTCTGGAGGGGACAGTCGATCGGAGGAACCTCTGGCTTGCCCAGACACCTCAGGCCTTTCATGCCAGTCTGCTGCGTGAAGCTCACTCACAGGCCAGAAGTCTGAACTACCGCGCCACAGATGACTCTGCGCTGGTGGAAACCCTGGGTCATCCGGTGCGTATCGTTCCCGGTTCTCAGCTGAACTTGAAAGTCACTACTCACGAGGATCTGGTTCTGGCGCGGGCCCTTGTGGGAAGAACAAAATAGTTTTCAACTGAAATACCATTTCCGGAGAAAGGGTTATGCGGGCCGACACTCTCCGTATCGGAACCGGCTTTGATGTTCATCCTCTTCGCCGTGGGCGCCTCCTTCTTCTCGGCGGCGAGCAGATCCCTTTCAGCCACGGCCTGGGGGGACACTCCGACGCTGATGTGCTGCTGCACGCCATCTGCGACTCCCTGTTGGGAGCGGCCGCGCAGGGTGACATCGGCCGACATTTCCCCGAACACGATCCCGCCTATCGTGACATCTCCAGCCTGGAGCTGTTGCGCCGCGTCTTGGAAGTAATCGGCCGCGTCGGGCTTCGTGTGGTCCAGATCGACTCCTGTGTTCTGGCAGAGGCCCCGAAGCTTTCACCTTATTACCCCGCCATGCAGCGCAATATTGCTCAATGCCTGAAGATCCCTGAGAACTGTGTCGGCATCAAGGCCTCGACCACCGAGGGCTTGGGATTCATTGGCCGGGGAGAGGGGATCGCAGCCCAGGCGGTCTGCCTTTTGGCTCCTGCTCCCCGAAGAAAGTCCTGATGCCCGATCCGCTTCGCGTGCGGTTCGCCCCCCGACCCGGAGAATATCTTAAGGACTCAAAATTGCGTTTATCCATAAAAACTGTAAACTTGCTACTTGGAGCAGAAAACATTTCTATTCCCCCTTGATGTAGCAACAGGCCTATCCGATGAAGCTGGTAACAGCCCAAGAAATGGCCGCCATGGACCGCCTGGCCGGCGAACAGTTTGATATTCCGAGTCTGGTGCTGATGGAAAACGCCGGACAGCGGGTGGCCGAGGTAACGGCGGACATCCTGGGAGGGGTCGGCGGCCGCCGGCTGGCCATTTTTTGCGGCAAAGGCAACAACGGCGGTGACGGCCTGGTGGCGGCCCGCTACCTCCAAAGGATGGGCGCCGAGCCCAAAGTCTATCTGCTCGCTTCTTTTCAGGAGGTGAAGCAGGATCCCCAGGCGAATTTGAAATTGGCTTCTCTGGCTGGAGTTGAGGTCAAGACCCTCACCGATCCGGAGAGCCTGGAGTCGGTGGAGAGCGAGATCAAGGAGGCCGCGCTGTGCATTGACGCCATCTTCGGCACCGGATTCTCCCCCCCGGCACTCGGGATCGGTGCCGCGGCCATCACATTGATAAACCGCCTCGGGATCCCGGTGCTGTCGGTCGACATCCCTTCCGGTCTCTCCTCCGGTAAGGGCGGGATAACAGGCGAAGTGATATCAGCCCGGGCGACCGTCACTTTCGGCCTCCCGAAGATAGGTCAGATCCTCCTCCCGGCTTCCGAGAAATGCGGGAAGCTCTACCTCGCCGATATCGGGCACCCCGCGGCACTCGAGGAGCAGATCTCCCTCTCCCGCCATCTTGTCACCAAGCCCGAGATGGCTGCAACTCTTGTCCCCCGCTCTCCCCTCAGCCACAAAGGCCATTACGGCCATGCGCTTATTGTAGCCGGCTCGTGGGGATTCGTAGGCGCGGCGATGTTGGCCGCACGAGGGGCCCTACGCTCGGGCGCCGGTCTGGTCACGGTGGCAATACCGGAGTCTCAGGCGCCGCCGGTTCTCGACTCGCTCCCCGAAGCCATGATTCTGCCCCTGCCCGAAACCTCCCGTGGGGCAGCCGGCCGGCAGAGTGTGGAGACCATCCTGAGCAATCTCCCCGGGAAAAAAGCCGTCGCCATCGGTCCAGGGCTCTCGCGGAATCCGGAGACGTCCCAAATGGTCCGTGACCTCATCCGACAGGTTCGCCTGCCGCTTGTTCTCGACGCCGATGGTCTGAACGCCCTGGTCGGACAGACCTCCAGCCTCCTGGAAAACAAGTCCGAGGTGGTGATTACCCCCCATCCGGGCGAGCTGGGCAGGTTGCTGGGCATCACGGCCGCCGAGGTACAGGAAAATAGAATCGAATTCGCCCAGGAGTACGCAAAAAAATTTGGTGTCCTGGTCGCCCTCAAAGGGGCCCAGACAGTTGTGGCTACGCCGTCAGGCACCATTCACATCAACCCCACCGGCAACGCCGGCATGGCCACCGGAGGGATGGGAGATGTCCTCACCGGCATGATCGTCGCTTTTCTGGCCCAGGGTTACTCGACCCACTCCTCGACACTACTCGGTGTCTTCCTCCACGGATTGGCCGGCGATCTGGTAGCCGAAGAGCGGGGCCCATGGGGCCTTCTCGCCAGTGAAGTTGCCGACCGGGTTCCCGCGGCAATCCGATCTACTTTCTCGTCACTGGAGAAGGATGCGTCGTCGGAAAACCGAAACTATTCTCTCCTCTTCCCCTGAGAGCACCTTCTCCCTGGCCCGTCGAATCGCCGTCGGACTGGAGCCCGGGAGCGTCCTGGCCCTGATCGGACCGCTGGGGTCGGGAAAGACCTCTTTTGTGAAGGGCCTGGTCTCGGGTCTCGGGCTCCCCGCCCGGGCCGCGACCAGCCCCACCTACACCCTGATTCACGAATACGGTGGCAATCCCCCCTTCTTCCATGTCGATCTCTATCGCCTGGAAGATCCCCGAGCGGTCTCGGAGCTGGGGTTGGAAGAGTACTTTGACCGCGGCGGTGTGGTGGCGGTGGAATGGGCCGAAAAGGCCGGGGACTGCCTGCCGGGAAACACCGTCACCGTGCGCTTTGAGATTCTCGACCCCCGGCAGCGAAGGATCGTCATCTCGCGCGGCTAGACCGCACGATCGCCGGGCGAGTCAACGGATTGGGTAAGGTTCACCAGACCACCGTCTCTTCGCTCATGCCGCCGCATCCGTCGGAGGCGAACGGCAGATTGCATTTCCCCTCATAGCACGACTGGCCGCTGTGACCCTGCGGGTTGACGAAGGCCAGCCACTCCAGGACTGCGCCCCGGAGCGGTTCGGCGGCATAGCCCTGCTCTCGGATCATGTAGTGAGACAGTCCCCAGATACTGCGGGCCAGGTTGCAGGGGCAACAGCAGGTCAAGGCCGAAGAGTTTTCGCAACACGGCGCCGGCAGAGGAGAGAGCGCCTCCTCCATTATTGTTCTCTCTGCCGGAGAAAGCTTTATAGTATTAT
>JAUVQV010000040.1 GCA_030597995.1 Candidatus Rokuibacteriota bacterium | reverse complement strand
GGAGCTCGATCTCGACCAGCTCCTCGTACCCGACATCGGTCACCCCCTGGACCATCATCAGTGGGCCGACGACATCACTTACGGTGAGGTATTCTTTCACCATGTCCTTCTCTCCGGTCCCTCCGTTATTCGGCGGGCTGAAGTTCCTCCAACCCCCGTACTATTTCCTTCCTTATCTGCTCGATGTCACCGTGACGGTCCTCCGGCACTACTTTCAGTTGAGCGATCTTCCCGCGCTCGGGGAGGGAGAGGATCCGGTCCAGCGGCACCCCCCGCTCCAAGGCCTTGTCGTCAGCCTCGTGAAGCCCGAGGATGGCCTGCAGGATTAAAAACTGTTTCTGGAGAGAAGTGTACTGGTCCTCCGGAAGGAAGGCGTTCTGATGCAGAAAATCCTCTCTGATCATTTTCGCCGTCTCCAGGACAATCTGGTCCCCATGCGAGAGAGAATCCTTGCCCACCAATCTGGCGATCTCCTGCAGTTCAGACTCCTTATGGAGGATGGTCATGGCCCGCTGGCGGATGTCCAGCCATTCCGGTGAAACGTGCTCCTCGCAGTACGCCCTCAGGTTATCCACATAGAGGGAATAGCTGTTCAACCAGTTGATGGCCGGGAAGTGGCGGCGGTAGGCGAGCTTGTCGTCCAGGCCCCAGAAGACCTTTACGACCTTCAAAGTCGCCTGGACCACCGGATCGGAGAGGTCTCCCCCGGGTGGGGACACCGCGCCGATCGCCGTCAGGGTGCCCTCACGTTCTTCACTTCCCAGGACCTTGACCCGTCCCGCCCGCTCGTAGAATTCCGCCATGCGGGCGGGGAGGTATGCCGGATACCCTTCCTCCCCCGGCATTTCCTCCTGGCGGCCGGAGATCTCCCGAAGGGCCTCCGCCCAGCGGGAGGTGGAGTCCGCCATCAAGGCCACGTGGTAGCCCATGTCACGAAAGTACTCCGCGATGGTGACGCCGGTGTATATGGATGCTTCCCGGGCCGCCACCGGCATATTGGAGGTGTTGGCGATCAGGACGGTTCGCTTCATCAGAGGATGACCGGTTTGCGGGTCCTTGAGGTGGGGGAATTCCTGGAGGACGTCGGTCATTTCGTTGCCGCGCTCACCGCAGCCGATGTAGACGATGATGCGGGCGTCGGCCCATTTTGCGAGCTGATGTTGGACCACGGTCTTGCCGGAACCGAAGGGGCCGGGGATGCAGGCGGTCCCGCCTTTGGTCAGGGGGAAGAGGCTGTCGATAATCCGCTGACCGGAGTTCAACGGCTCGCAGGGAGGGAGCTTGACGGCACAGGGGCGGGGCCTGCGCACCGGCCAGGTCTGCATCATGGGGATCTCGACCGGCCCGGAGCCGGTCTTCACGACGGCCACGGCCTCGACGACAGTGAACTCCCCGTCAGTAATCGACAGCAGCTCGCCCGCCAAGCCGGGAGGGACCTGGATGCGGTGTTCCACCAGGGCGGTCTCGGCGACCGTCCCCAAAAGATCTCCGGCAGTCACCGACTGGCCCTTTTTGGCCCGCGGGAAAAAGGGCCACTTTTTCTCCCGGTTCAGGGCCGGGACCGCCTCGCCCCGGCGTATGAAATCGCCCGTCTTCCGCTGGATGACATCCAGTGGGCGCTGGATGCCGTCGTAGATGGATGCAATCAGTCCCGGCCCCAGCTCGACGCTCAACGGGGAGCCGGTGGTCACTACCGGCTCCCCCGGCTTCAATCCCGCGGTGTCCTCGTAAACCTGGAGGGAGGCCTTCTCGCCGCGGAGCTCGACCACCTCACCGACCAGCTTCTCGCGGCTGACCAGTACGACATCGTACATCTTTGCGTCCGCCATGCCATCGGCCACCACCAGGGGTCCGGCAACCTTTATGATCTTTCCGGCCATCTTAAATATCCACCCCTGCCCTCTCGGCGGTCACTTTCCAGACGTCGACCCCCAGCGCAATGGAAAAACGTGCCCGCAACTCCTGCAAACTCTCTACCGTGGAGGCACCTGGAGCCGGCACGACAATCAGGCTGGCGGTGGGGGGGGCCTTTTGCATGAGTTGCCGGATCTCCTTCACCTGCCCGGCCGCCACCTCCTCCGAAACTACGATCAGGGTAACGTCTTGAGCAATAAGCTCGCGCACCTCTCCCTGAAGCTGCGCCGGATCATCGATACAGCGCGTGATCACCCCGGCCTCTTCCGCTCCCCAATATGCCCCGGGGGAAGTCAAAAAGGCGATCTTAGACATACGGCCGCCTCAGGCCGGCGCGGATCGCTTCCGGCTCCCTTCCGGAGAGCGTTCCCAGGATGAGAGCGCGCACGTTCTTGGCGTCGGTCTCTCTTGCCAGATAGTAGGCCCAGAGGGGCTCGGGACCGAGGGTGACATACTTCGCGGGCTGGATGAGCTCTGTGAGAAAGTTATCACCCTCTTTCTCCAGGCGGAGCGGCGAGATATTCCCCCCGTCTCCCCGGCTCTTCTCCAGCAGCGGACCATAGACGGTTCTGGCAAGTTCACCGAGGAGTGCCTCCTGGTCAGGGAGCCCGGCCAGGAGTTTGACTCCCAGGTGCCCTCCGGGGAGGGGGGGAGGATCCTCCGGCCAGGCCTCGGAGAAGGCCAGGGTGCGGAAGCGATTCTTTATGTTCACCAGGTCCGCCAGATGACCGAGATAATCCAGAAAGAGCCGGCTTCCGCTTTGACGGGAGGCCCTCAGCAGGGCCCGGTGGTGGGCGATGTCCACCGCAAGATTGAGCGTCAAAAGCCTTTTGGATGCCAGGACGTCCTTGAGGGTGCACAACTCCTCCGCCAGGAGCGGGGGATAGACGGAAAAGTTCATCGTGTTGACCAGCGCCTGGAGGGTGGCGTAGGAATGGATACCCCGCGGGTGCCAGTGGCCGGAGAAGGGCCGAGAGAGGACCTTGGCCTTCAGCACGGAACGGAGGTTGAGGAGGTCGGAATGCAACACCAGCAGCGACATTACGAGTGGTTGCGGATCCATGGCCAGCAATGACCGATCCGACTCCCGGAGACTCATCGTGAGGGCCTGATCCCAGTTCAGCTCCGGCTGCTCCGTCTGCCTGGAAAGGTATCCCGAGCGGAGCAGGATCGAGAGGAGACCGGGCCAGTCGCCGGCCGCCAGCAATTCCTCGAGTCGCGCCCACCCCAGGAGCCTCTTCTCCAGGGATCGCATCCGGCCGCAGACCTCAGCGTAGGCTCCGCGATCCCTCTGGGGAACGGAATACCGTGATTGTGCCTTCATGATGAAAATAGAGTTTTCGCGGTTTCGATCTCCCAACCCTCCCGCGATTCCGCCAGGAGCGATCCCAGAGAAAGATTGTGCACGATGGTCCCGGAACGGATCACGAGCCCTTCCTCAAACTGCCCGGGCTTCTTCTGCACGGTGAAATTACCCCCGGAGAGCCTGCGGGAGACCGCGTCCGACACCAGGCGCTGAAAGTCTTTCCCGAATCGCTCGAAATCCTGCGTGCCGATTTCGATCTGTGCCGGTGTTCCCGCCAACGCGGGATCAATCAAGCTCGCCAGAAAATCCGCATACTCTGCCGGCGGTCGTTCCCGAAGCGCGCCGGCCAGCTCCCAAAACACTTTGGAGAGCAATTTCTTTTTCAGCGACAGGACCTCTTTCTTGGCCTCCAGCCTCAACCCGGCCAGCTCGTTCTCCTTTTCTTCCCGGGCCTCCTCCTCACCCTGACGCAGGAGTTCCTCCTTTAAAGATTGCGCCTCGGCCCGGGCGGCCTCCAGGACCCGCTCGGCGTCGGCCTCACCCCGGGAACGTATTTCGCGTTCCTCTTCCCGGGCATCCTCGAGGATCTTTTCCAGGATATCCGAGAGGGCCACGGCTAACGGGCTCCCTTCCCATACTTGGAGATGAAGGCCTCCACCAGCCGGGTGGCAGCCGCGGAGGCATGCCGTTCCGCCAGGGCGGTAATGCGGGTGGTTTCTTTCTTCGTGGCCTCCTCGGTGGCGCGGGCCTCCTTCCGCCCCTCTTCGCGGATCATTTTCCGTATCCCCTCCAACTCCCGCCGGGCGTCTTCCCTGGCCGATTCCAGAATTTCTTCCCGTCGCTTCCGGGCCTGTTCCAGTTGCTCCTCGGCCCACCGATGCGCTTCCGCCAGGACCTGTTCCGCCTGCCCTTCTGTCTCCTGGACTTTTTTTACGGTTTCGAGGATGCTCACCTTGTTCCCCTTTGAGACAAGAGATACGATCCGCTCAGAACGATGTAATTTTTCATAATTGATAAAAAAAGTCAACATCGAAGGTGTTACGGCCCGCTCACACCGGCGCCCGGCAGGGACTTGAAACCCACGAGATGGGAGAGCGGTCCGCGCCCGGCCTCCTCCAGTGCCCGGCGCGAAAAACGGATATCCAGCGGCGCCTCGACCCGGGGCCGAAGCGGTGAGCGGCCGAGTGTAATCAGCGCCCCGATAAGGGTGAATTCCTGACGGACCGGACCGATCCCGTCTGCAATCACCAGGCCGCGGAAGGTCCCGCCCCACGTGATCTCCAGCAGCGCCGGCTGGCAGCGAGGATCGAGATGAGAGTACCCGGGGTCGTAGTCGGGAGTGTAGGTCCCCTCTTCGACGGCCATCCGGGAGGCCTCGTAGGCCCGGGGTCGAAAGCGGGGGTTGTGGACCACCAGAATGCCCTCCCCGTTCAGCGGGCCGGTGTAGCGGACCGCGGTCTGCACGAAGCCGTCAAGGTCTTCACCCGCGGGAGGGGGCGGTGGAAATGCACTCCAGTCCTCCAGGGTCCCGCCCGCGTTGAGCGCCTGGAGGGGAGTCCGGGGGCTGTCATAGGCCGGGTCCGAGACGGCCGCGGCACCGGAGAGACCCGGTCTCCCGGTGACGATCGCCCCGCCGCGGATGTCGATCGGGCCCCGGGCCACCACCCCGGGGAGGTCATACTGCGGGCTCCCCTCCCTCTGCCCGTCGGGATCATGGTCGAAACCGGAGATCGAGAGCTGCCCCTCAAGCACAAGTTCGCCGCCGGCCGACCAGGCCCCGCGGACCAGCGGGTCGCAGGTCACCGGCGCCACCTCGGCCGCCAGGGCCCGCCGGTTTTCACCGTGTTCCACCGCAGAGAGGATCTGAATGACCGGATAGCCCCCCTGGACCAGGGGCGATTCCGGGTACCCGAAGCGTCGGTTAAAGAGCACCACCGGGGTCTGGGAGTCGCTGTCCCGGTCCCGGCTGTCCGGCACCAGGGCTGCCTTCCAGTCATAATTCCAGCTCCCTATCCGGCCGCTTCGAGACCCGAAAGATCTCTGCGGCCAGGGGGGCAAATAAATCTCTTCCGGAAAAAGCGGCGGCCGGAGGCGGGAGATCTCAAAGAGGGCGGTATGCAAAACCGCTTCGGCCGCGTAGAAGGCCTCTGTTTCCTTCTGCATCCGCCGCGCTATCAAAAGGTCAGTGCCGGCGAACATCAGACAGAGTGCTCCGATCAGGGACAGAGAGGCGAGCAGGGAGAGGGCCAGGATCATCGCTCCCCCGTTATCTCGTGACACCGTTGCCCTCACGACCCGCCCCCCGGACGCGCATTGCGGATTGAGACCAGGGTCCGGAGTGCCGCCCCACCCGCACCGGACACGGAAATCTCCACCAGGACCGCCTGCTCCGGGGAAAGGGCCGGGCTCCCCTCCCCGTCCAGCCCCCGGAAACGAAGGAAGGAAACTCCGGACGCGAGAATGGCGGTGCTTCCTCTGCGCCAACCCGAAGCCGGCGCAGGGAGAGGTCTTTGTATCCGGTACTTGAGATCACGTCCATCGAGATACACGGTTATCAGGCGGGCGTTGGTTGGAGAAAAAGAGGCCGGATCCTCCGCATCGCGCGAAAGTTCATAAGAGATACGCGTCTCTTCAAGCCGGCTCAGTGGAGGATTGGGTCCATGGTAACCCGCTTGCTGCAAATCCCGCGTCAGCCACTCCAGGGCGAAGGTGAGGGTCCGGTATCCTTCCCGGGACTCCTCCTGCCGCGTCCAGAGTCTATCCTGGAGGTGGAGAAACGGCAGAGTCATGGCCATCACAATTCCCACCAGCGCGAGGGAGAGGAGGAGTTCGAGCAGGGTGAATCCACGCCCGTCCGTCACGGCAGCCGGCTCCTTCTCGTCCACAGCCGGAGACTGTCTTTCCCGGTGAAGCCGGATGCGCTCTCCTCCCAGAAACAGGACACGCTCCACAGATCCGGCAACAGGCTGCCCGTCTCTCGCTCCAACACCAGAAGGTACCTCCGGCCGGAAACCTCCACGAGTTCCTGGTAACGCTCCACCGCGGCCACCGGGAGTGGGGCGAGGGAAGCCTCCGGGAGACCTTCTGTGGCCTTGTCCCAGCCTACTCCCCCAAGAAGCTCCATACGCTCCTGTGCCAGGGTCAGGGCGGTCGATATCGCCCGGCCTTGCCGGTGCAGGCGGACCGTGAGCGCGCTCCCCTGCAGGAAGGCCGTTATTCCCAGGCCGAGCAGCGAGACCGTGATCAGGACCTCCACCAAGGTGAATCCCTTTTCACCCTCCACGTCCGACCTCCACGTTGCCGCGGTAGAACCTGATCCGGCCGGTAGCCGGATTGAGGGCCAGGCGGTAACTGCCACCGGCAGCCCCCTCCAGGGTGAAGCTCCCGATGCTGCTCGTTCCGTCCGGGTTGAAAATCTTGATCGCCGGGCCGGCCACTCGCAGGTTGACGTCCTCCGGAAGCCGGTGGGTTTCCCCTTCCGGCAGCCAGCCGGCACCATCCTCCTTCTCCAGGGCGTAGCGCAATCCCGGCGAGCCGGCCGCAGTGAAGGTCACCAGACGGGTGCGGCGGCCGCTGACGACGGCCTTCCAGTGCGCCTGGCGCAGGCAGGACAGCATTTCCCGGGCGGCCGCTCCCAGCTCCCGGCCCTGAAGACCGGTGCGGAAGCTCGGGTACGCCAGGGCGGCGGCGATGGCGAGCAGTGAGAGGACGGCCGCCAGTTCGAGCAGGGTGTGTCCCCTTTTTCCCCTCAGCCCGGCTGGCATCATTCTCTTCATG
>JAUVQV010000203.1 GCA_030597995.1 Candidatus Rokuibacteriota bacterium | reverse complement strand
CCGAGGAGCTTGTCTCCGCTGAAGGTCACGATGTCGGCTCCGGACTTGACGGCGGACTGTACGGTGGGCTCGTCCCGGAGGCCGAACCGCGATAAGTCCACCAGAGATCCGCTGCCGAGGTCTTCCATCACCGGGAGAGAGTGTTCCCGGGCCAGGAGAGCGAGTTGGGAGACCTCGACCGTCTCTGTGAAGCCTACCACGCGGTAATTGCTGGAGTGCACCTTGAGGAGGAGGGCGGTCTCGGGGCTGATGGCCTCGCGGTAGTCTTCGAGCCGGGTCTTGTTGGTGGTCCCGACCTCCCGCAGGATGGCGCCGCTCCTCTGCATCACCTCCGGGATCCGGAAGGAGTCGCCGATCTCCACCAGTTGGCCCCGGGAGACAATGACCTCCCGGTTTGCGGCCAGGCTGTTGAGGCAGAGGAACACGGCGGCAGCATTGTTGTTCACCGCGATGGCGGCCTCCGCGCCGGTAAGTCGGCAGAGGAGATCCTCGATGTGGGCCTGGCGGGAGCCTCTTTCCCCGGCCTGGAGGTGATATTCCAGGTTGGAGTAACAGCCGGCCGTCAGGGAAACTTGCTCCAGTGCCGGGGAGGGGAGGGCCGAGCGGCCGAGGTTGGTGTGTACGATGATTCCGGTGGCGTTGATCAGAGGGCGGAGATTGGGTGAGGTCCGGCGGCTCAGGAGGGAGAAGAATTCCTGGCGCAGGACATCATCGCCGGCGAAGGCATCCTCTCCGGGAGAAGAGAGACGGGCAATGGCCTCCCGGCGGCCCTCCAGGACTTCGCGCGCGGTGTCCAGCACCGCCCACCTGGGACAGGTGAGCAGGGTACGTGTGATGTCTGGCCCGGAAAGGAACTCGTCCACCTTGGGGATTTCTCGGTAAAGCTTTTGCCGCCAGGATTCAGTCACCCGAACTCTCCGCAGGTTCACGAAAAGTCATTGTCTGATGTAAGTAGATGAAGTGTCAAGTTTTTTTCAGCCTCCGAGATTTTTGACCTTGACTTTGCCGGAGAAAATGATATTAACTAAAAAAAATGAGCAAAAGGCGGTTTTTCAAGACTATGGTGGCCATGGCGGTCCTGGTGGCGGCGTTGTGGATCACCAACCCTTCCGTCCCGGCGGCCTTCAAGAAGGTGCAGATAGCGCAGCCGCCGCCGGAATTCGTCATGAAAGATCTCGCCGGCAAGGAGTGGCAGAGCGCGGAGTTGTTGAAGAAGGGCGTCACCGTGCTGGTCTTCTGGGCCACCTGGAATGCCAGGTCCCTCGATATACTGGGGGATATTGAGAAGCTTCGTGAAGAGCTCGGCCCCGACAAACTTCAGATCGTGGCGGTCAACGCTGAGAGCGCCCAGATTTCGACCTCGGACAAAAAGATGATTCAGGGCAAGGTCGAAGAGATGGGATTCTCCTCTCTGGTGCTCCTCGACAGTGGTCTGGTGGCCTTCAACGAGTACGGGGCGATGGCCCTGCCTTCCAGCCTGGTGGTCGGCGAAGACGGGAAAGTAGCTTTCGCTATGGCCGGTTATCCTGCCACGATGCGATCCGACCTTTCCGACGCCGTCAGGAAGGCCCTCGGTCTGCAGACCTCGGTCGAGCTCCGGCCGGTCGAGGAGTATGTCCCGAAGAATCACGCCCTGATGTACTACAATCTGGGGCGGCGGCTGGTGGAGAAAGACCAGCTGGAGAAGGCTGAAGAGAAGTATCTGATCTCCCTGGAGCGCGATCCGGACTTTAAGAAAATTCACCTGGAGCTGGGTCTGTTGTACAAGAAGACGGGCCGGCACGAGGAAGCCCTGCGGGAGTTCAAAAAGGTGAAAGAGCTGGATCCCCGGGATCAGGAGGCCGGGTACCAGGTGGCGGCCGTCAGTCTGCGGGCCGGGAAGTTTGCGGAGGCGGAGGCCCTTTTTCAGGAGCTGATCACGGAGTTCCCGGAGCGGGAGGAGTTCGCCCTCGGTCTGGCCCTGGCGCACAAGTACCAGGACCATCAGGAGGAGTACAAGAAGTCCCGGGATCACGCCACGACCCTGTATCCGGCCACGGCCCGGTATTACTATGAGCTGGGCGGGGTGGCCGAGGACCAGAAAGATCTCGAGGAGGCCGCCGGCTTCTACCGCCAGGCCATCGAGAAGTCAATGAAGCTGGTGCAGGGGAAAAAGCCCATCAGCTAGACCAACCTCTTCCGGGATTCCCGACCCGGCACTTTTCCTGGAATTGTCTCATACACCGTCTTTTAGCATGTCTTCACCTGCGGCCAAAAGGGGGCAACGCCGGAAGACCGCCAGGCGGCGCTGGCGTTTGGCGGAGAATAATAGAAAATAGGGAGAATGAAGATGAATTGGCAAGAGCGCATTTCTATTGACCCGAAGGTTCTGGTCGGCAAGCCCGTGATCAAGGGGTCGCGACTGTCTGTGGAGTTCATCATAGAATTGCTATCCAACGGCTGGACGGAACAGCAGATCCTCGAAAGCTATCCCGGGATCACGCGCGATGACATCCTGGCTTGCCTGGACTATGCCACGCAGATCCTGAAATCTGAACGAGTTTTCCCGTTGAAGGCATAACCATGAGAATTCTGGCCAACGAGAACTTCGCGCTTCCCGCTGTCGAGGCCCTTCGGGCCAAGGGGCATGACGTGGTATGGGCCAGGACTGACATGCCGGGTGCGAGGGATGAGCAAATCCTCGCTCGGGCTCAGGCTGAAGGTAGGGTAGTCGCGACCCAAGACAAGGATTTCGGAGAACTTGCGTTCCACTGGGGCCTTCCAGGTCACTGTGGGATAGTGCTCTTTCGCCTCGTCTTGCCTGATCCCGAGACGGCCGCGCGGAGAATCGTAGAGGTGTTTGACAGTCGAGAAGATTGGTTTGGAGTCTTTGCTGTGGTGGAAGAGCAGCGCATACGGCTGCGTTCACTGATAGGGGAGAGGGGATCACATGGCTAGACCACCATGGAAGTGCTGGCACGAAGTTGTGAAGCTGCGGGAGGACCTGCGGTCCGGGGAACTCCCGCTCCACATGTTCGCCGCCGACCTCTACGAGGTCCTCATGCAGAGCGGAAAGCGCCCGGTCTATGAGGATCCCGAGAAGTTCTTCGCCCTCACTTTTCCGACCTACAACCTGCGCCGGTTGGTGCGTGACGTGATCCTGCGCGTAGCGGGCAAGAACGACAAGGCTGTGCGCCAGCTCGAGCTGACCT
>JAUVQV010000065.1 GCA_030597995.1 Candidatus Rokuibacteriota bacterium | reverse complement strand
TTATACTTTTCCCACGGGATTATAAGCAAGAAGGACTGCTATGTCTGTCACGAAAAAAATTCAAACAGTTATCTTATCCCCGAGGACAACTCCGTCCTCTGTGCAAAATGCCACGAACGGAAAATAGGCGCCAAGTATATCCACGGTCCGGTTGCCGTGGGGAGTTGCACCGTCTGTCATGACCCCCACGGCCAGAACAATCCCGCCTTCCTGGTAAAAACAGGAGAAGAGCTCTGCTTTCTTTGCCACGAGAAAGAAGATTCCCTGAAGCACTTATTGATTCAGGGCAGCGAAGATGTTTCAATTCTCCGGAAGAAGGATTGCGGATACTGTCACGACCCCCACCAGGGAGACCGAAAATTCCGGCTTCGGATTAAAAAGTAGCCTGCGCAATACGGTTATTCCAGTCCGCAGCGTTTCCGAGTGACCCATTCGGTACCGAGCACGGCAAGAAACAATCCGAATACCCATAACTGTTCCCACAATCCCTGTTTCTCTTCGAATTTGAGACGATAGTCCGGGGCCAGATCATTCAGTATCCGTTGCAGTTGATGCATCGTTTCCTTGATTTCGCCCAGTTCCAACACGGCACCGGGGTGCCTCGCGCTGAACTCCCGGAGGGCCTCCAGATTGCGACCGGGATTGCGGTACTCTCCGACCGGCCAGGAAACTGTCAGGGAAGCTCGGTCCTGCCCGTATTGGGAACCGCCACGATTTACAGTCGCCTCCAGCTCGAATGTTCCGGGTTCTGAGATCTCGGTTTCGACGATGAAGACCCCCGGGGCTTCGGCGCGAAAGGGCAGTGATCTCAGGGGTCCGCCGCGTGAACTGAGTCCTACTTCCAGCTCTGGATCGCTGCTCGGCAAATAGTCCTCCCCCAGCACCTGAAGGCGGGCCATAAGCTTTTCACCCGGAAGAATGTGGTCTCGTTCCAGCTCGATCTTCACCGGTTGAAGCTGCGGGTCTCCCACCGACCAGCGCACAGCTTGACGTATCAGAGTATGGTAGAAACGGCTCCCTTGGCCGCGTCCGGCCAGTTCGAAGTTCCACTTCCAGAGAGAATCCGTCAACACAGCCATGGTGCGTCCTTCTCCGTATCGCCCCAGCACCAGCAGAGGTTGCTCGCCGTGAGTGGAAAAAGGATAATCTACCAGCACCACCCCTCCTTCCTTGACGGCGCCGGCATCGTTGTACCCTTCGAACGCGGGCAATTTTTCAGGTGAAATTTCACCCAAATCCTGAAAGAATGGATGCCGCCGGCCGGTTTCTGTGAGTCGGGGATGGACCCTCTCCGAAATATAGCCTTTTCCCTCGGCGGGGTCGGTAAGGTTTACCGGGAGGACCTCTTCGATAGGATTGCCTTTATATCCCCCGGCTGTGAAGGCGAGGGGGCCGCCGAGCATCCAGAACGCCCCGCCGCTGTCGATGAACTCCCTCACCCGTCCCAGGTATTCCTGGGGAAGATACGGCTGGTATGAAAAGTTGTCGAAGATGAGAATATCGAAGTTCGTGAGCTCCTCAAGAAATATTTTCTTGGTCGGAAACGGGATGAGGCTCAACTCCTGTTCCGGGACGTTTACGGCGTCGGCAGCGGTGCGGAGGATAATAAATGAAATCAGGTCGATACTGGGATCCCCTTTCAAAGCCTCTCTCAGGAAACGGTAATTCCAGCCGGGGCGGCCACTGAGGAGCAGAACACGGATTTTGTCTCTCACCGCCTGGAGCGTGAATTCGAGCTGGTTATTGTCCTTGATGTGTTCCTCGGCCTGTGAGGGAATCTCGGCTGACAGATGGTAAGTCCCGGGACCGGGCGGCACCCACTTCATTTCCACTTCCCTTTCCTCCACTGCCTCAGAGAAGCGTAATATCTGTGAAAGGATAACCTGCTCCCCCCTTTTCAGCAGCAGAGGCAGTTCCCGGCCCTGAAAACCCCGGGCCCGGAGTCGAACGGTAAGCCTGGCGGGTTGCCCGGCAAAGGCCAATCCCGCCGAATGCACGCCGATAATCTCGGCATCGCTGACATTTTCCCCCTGCCCCACTCCCACAAATATGACCGGGATACCCCGCCCTGAGGATGGAGGAAACGGGTTTTCTGATTCCGGCTTGTGACCTCCATCGGTAAATACCAGGACCGCTCCGAGAGCAGCCGGACTCTTTTCCCAGATGTCTCCCAAGGCTTTCTCCAGATCGGTCTGCTGACCGAGCGGCTGAAGATCTTTAATGCTCTCCGGTGAAATGCGATGGCTCGTATCTGAAAAAGAGTAATATTCCAGGAAATATTTTCCGCCCAACTCGTCAAATTTCGAATCCCCTAAAAGGGACTTCACTCTTTCCAATCTTGTGTGACTCAGGCCCCCGGTCAATCCCATGCTCTGGGAAGTGTCAACGGCTACCGCTAGGGCAGGACGGAATTTTTCCAGACGCTCTCGCAAAAAATGCGGTTCCAAGAGAAAGAATATTGCCATCCCGAGGGCCAGCGAGCGTAAAAGAACCAGGAACAGAGTCACAGCTGCAGAGAAACGGGCACGAAGAATGGTAAATTGCCAGATGGCTGCGCCGAAGAGTAAAATTGTCAGCAGCACCACCCAATAATCCGGAGTTCCGATCTTGAACTCCGAATGAAACCTGACCAATCCTTCCATATCGTTAATTGCCGGCAATGGCACGACAGTCTCGGAGTCGAGAAATGTGTCGGTGCGGTAATATGCTTGGAAAATTAAATTTTCTGGCGCAGGAAGGGAAGGTGTATCCGATCCTGCTTGTAATCGTCGCAGAGAGCATACAACACCAGATTCACACCGAGTTGAAAAGCCAAACGGCGTTGCCGCTCGCCCCCGGGAGTACAGGGGTGCACCCAGCGCCCAAGGGTATCCTTTGCCCAGGCGGCCCCGAGAGCATTCGGGCAGTACACCACTGCGGTGCGATTTTGGAGGGTTATGCCCTCAAGGAAAGGGCTTGCAATCCGGCGACCACCCATACCGCGGATCAGAAAAAAGGACCTGAAAATGGTGTGCTCTGATGGGAGGCGCTTCAAGGGGAGATCAGGAAAAACCCGGGCTATCTCTCTTCGAAAGGCGGAGTCAAAGCCGTAACCTGGGGTAGCCGCGCTGTCATCGCCAACCAGAGTGCCCCCGGCTTTCAGGAAAGCGCGAAGGAGTTTGATCTCAGGTTCCGGAAAAGGCTCGAAATCTTCAACGCCGGTGATATAAAGAAAGGGATAGGAAAACAACTCCGGCGAACTGAGCTTCAAATCTACCCGCTCCGAGAATGCTTCCACACTGGTCGTCGCTTCCAGTTCGTGAAGCAGTTGGGAAACCGCCGAGGGATCGGGATCCCACTTTCCCTTCCGGTACACCAGTTGGGCGAAGGAAAACTTCTTGATAGTATCCTTCGCCCTGCTCGAATCGTACCTCGGAAAAGCGGCCAGGGGGCCGGGCCGGATTTGGTCCGCCAGGCCGCAGAGACCCGCCAGAGCCAGTTGCAGGAACCGGCGCCGCCTGAAAGGCTTGCTCATTACCGCAGCTATCCCACGGGATGGAAGTTTTTGCGCCATTTTAATGTAAGTATAGTATACTCCGTATAGTAATAGTAACGATTTTTGCGAACTCTGCAAGCGTCCGCTGAGGCGGGAGGGAGAGAACAAGCAACTGAGAATGATTGAATGCGGTTTTGAGGTCATTTTTCTGAAACTTTCCTGCAAAACTGGAATCTCAAATCAAAAGGGGGTTTTGTTACCCGTCTTTGCTGAAGGCAAAAGAGAGGTGAGGCATGTCGAAGATAAAAGATGATAAAGACAAAGATAAAAAGCTGGAGCTTCCCCTCCTGCCCCTCAGGGATATTGTGGTGTTTCCACACATGATATGCCCCCTCTTCGTGGGACGGGAAAAGTCCATCTCCGCAATAGAGAATGCCATGGTTCGGGATAAGACAATTGTGCTCTCCGCCCAGCGCCATCCCAACATCGACGATCCCAACCCGGAGGATATCTATGATGTAGGGACCCAGGCCGAAATCCTGCAGATCTTGAAACTGCCGGACAACACGGTCAAGATCCTGGTAGAGGGTCTCCGGCGCGTGCAGATTCATTCACGGGAATTGCGGGAGGGACATTTGGTCGCCACGGCCGAGATATTGCCGGTCGAAACAACCAAAACCCAGGAGATCGAGGCTCTGAAGCGATCGGTGACCAGCCAGTTTGAAAAGTATGTTAAACTCAGCCGCAAGATCCCTCCGGAGTTGTTAATGACCATCTCCACGATCACTGAGGCCGACAAGCTGGCTGACACGATCAGCGCCAACCTCCTGATCAGAATCCCGGATAAGCAAAACCTGCTGGAAATCCCCAACACCAAGCTCCTTTTGGAAAAGCTCCTTCATGTTCTCAATGCAGAGAACGAGATATTAGTAGTGGAGCGGAAGATCCACGGCAAGGTCAAGCGGCAGATGGAGAAAACCCAGAAGGAATACTACCTTCTGGAGCAGATGAAGGCTATTCAAAAGGAGTTGGGGAAGAAAGACGAGTTCAAAAGTGAAATCGAAGAATTAAGGAACCAGATAAAAAAGGCCAAGATGAGCGCCGAGGCGAATGAGAAGTCCCAGCGCGAGATGAAGAAACTGGAGCTGATGCCGCCCCTTTCCGCCGAAGCCACGGTGGTTCGCAATTACCTGGACTGGTTGATTTCTCTGCCTTGGAGCAAGCGTACGCAGGACAAGCTCGACATCCAGGAAGCAGAGAAAATATTAAATGAGGATCACTACGGCCTGGAAAAAGTCAAGGAACGAATACTTGAGTATCTCTCGGTCACGCACCTCGTGAAGAAGATAAAAGGACCCATTCTCTGTCTCGTAGGCCCTCCGGGTGTGGGCAAAACTTCTTTGGCCAAGTCCGTCGCCCGGGCCACGGGGAGAAACTTTGTCCGCCTTTCCCTGGGCGGGGTCCGTGATGAGGCGGAGATTCGCGGACACCGCCGGACCTACATCGGATCTCTCCCCGGCCGCATCATACAGTCGTTGAAAAAGGGGAAGAGCAAGAATCCGGTTTTCCTGTTGGATGAAGTGGACAAGATAGGAATGGATTTTCGTGGCGACCCTGCCGCCGCTCTTCTTGAAGTTCTCGATCCGGAGCAGAATCACACTTTCAATGACCATTATTTGGAAGTGGATTTCGATCTCTCGGAGGTTATGTTCATCACTACGGCCAATGCCAAATTCACTATCCCGTCTCCACTTCTCGATCGGATGGAAATCATATCCCTGCCCGGATATACGGAGCTCGAGAAGGTGAAGATAGCCAAGCAGTATCTGATACCGAAGCAGCTCCTGGCCAACGGCCTTCCCCCCCGGAATCTTGCTATCCCGGAAAGCGTTCTCCGGGAGATTGTTCAAAAGTATACCCGTGAGGCTGGGGTACGCAATCTGGAGAGGGAAATAGCCGCCTTGTGTCGCAAGACTGCCCGGAAAGTTGTCAGTGGCGGCAAGAACATAAGATCCAGGATAACGGTTCGATCCCTGGAGAAGTATCTGGGGGTAGCAAAATTTTCTCATAGTAAAGCCGAGCTGAGAAATGAGATCGGGGTAGCAACGGGTTTGGCTTGGACCGAGGTGGGCGGAGATCTCCTGGCAATTGAGACCAATCTCATGAGTGGGAAGGGAAAGTTAATCCTGACCGGAAAACTCGGCGAGGTGATGCAGGAATCGGCCCGGGCCGCTCTCTCCTATATTCGCACGCGAGCGAAAATTTTCGGACTTCCGCAGGATTTCTATCAGAAAATAGATATCCACATACACATCCCCGAAGGAGCAATACCGAAAGACGGCCCCTCGGCCGGTATTACCATCTGCACTGCCATGGCGTCCGCCCTGACTCGAATCCCGGTGAAGAAAAAGATCGCCATGACCGGCGAGATCACCCTCCGCGGTCGAGTACTGCCGGTCGGTGGCCTCAAGGAAAAGTTGTTGGCCGCACACCGGGCGGGCCTTCACCATATCATTGTCCCCGAAGAAAATGCCAAGGATCTCAAGGTCTTGCCGGCAAACATCCGCAAGGTTCTGAAGTTCAGCCTGGTTGAGAACATGGATGAGGTCCTAAAGAAATCCCTGGTCAACTTCAAGTTCAAAGCGGGAG
>JAUVQV010000109.1 GCA_030597995.1 Candidatus Rokuibacteriota bacterium | reverse complement strand
GGGGGTCTCTAAAAATCACCTCCAGATGCTCAGGGGCAACTTCGTATGCGATTTCCATGCATTACAGAAAATCGAGGACCAGGAAAATGAATCCCTGTCTCTGCAGCGCGGCCCGGGCTATTCTCGGCGATGCGAGCCGGTCAAGTTGACGGTCCACTGCGAACTGCACTTCCTCTCCCAGCTTTTGAGAATCGGTCACCAGAAGGCAGAGGGCCATTTCGTCGTGCTCGGCCTGGGAAATGAGATCGGCAGCCAGGTGCAGGGGGTTGGCACTCTCGTCGGCCAGGATGAGAATCTCACTCGGGCCGGCAACCATGTCTATATCCACCACTCCGAAGACCAGCCGCTTGGCGGTGGCAACGAAGATGTTCCCGGGTCCGACGATCTTGTCGACTCGGGGTACGGTCGGTGTCCCGTACGCCATCGCCCCCACTGCCTGGGCCCCCCCGAGGCGGTAGATTTCCCTCAATCCCAACAGATCAGAGGCCACGAGGACGTGCGGGTTCATGACTCCACCGGGGGCCGGGGAGCATAGTGCGATGGATCTTACCCCTGCCACCTGGGCCGGAATGGCGTTCATCAAAACGGAACTCGGGTATGCGGCCTTGCCGCCTGGAACGTAGAGTCCGACACGGTTCAGGGGGGTTACCAGTTGGCCCTTCAAAGTTCCTCCCGGTTCGGTGAAAAACCAGGATTCGATCCGCTGCTTTTCGTGAAAAGTCCTGATGTTGGAGATGGACTCTTCCAGCAGGGTCAAGATGTCTTTGGGTACTTCCCGGTAGGCCTGACGAACTTCTTTGGCACTCACACGGAACTGCTCCGGCCGGTACGCTACCCCGTCGAACTCCCTGGTGTACTCTGTCAGAGCCCGGTCCTTTTTTCGATGCACTTCCCTGAGAATCTCGGCGACCTTCCCCTCCACCTGGCCGGAGTCACGCTTCCCCCGATCGATGACGGACTCCAGAACCCTTCGAAATCCCTTTCCCCGGAAGCGTATCAGCCTCATAATCTACCCCTGCCCCACACTTGTCGATCATCTCCCAGAGTTGCCCCTCAGGGCTCTTCTGAGGGTGCGGCAATCCGGTTCGCCTCCGTAAGTATAGCACCAAAGCGCAAATTATATACTTTCACAGTCACCTGCTCCTTGATAGTGGCCTACATCGAAACACGTCCAGCTCTGGCTCCCAGGGAAGCCAGCTTTCGGTCCAGCCGGTCATATCCCCGGTCGAGGTGATAGGCCCTGGTGATCACCGTCTCCCCTTCGGCATGCAAGCCGGCCAGGATCAATGCGGCGCTGGCCCGCAGGTCGGTCGCCATTACCTGGGCTCCTGAAAGCCGCCCCTTTCCCCTCACCAGAGCGCAGTTTCCCTCCAGGGTGATGTCCGCTCCCATCCGCTTCAATTCCGCGGCATGCACAAAGCGGTTCTCGAAAATGTTTTCGGTGATGACCCCCAAACCCCGGGAAACTGCCATGAGGGCCATGAACTGCGCCTGCATGTCGGTTGGAAAATCAGGGTACGGCCCGGTCTTGATGTCGACCGCCCGCGTACGGGCCGGAGCGTGCACGCGCACACCACCTTCATGTTCCTCAACGGACACTCCTGCTTCACGGAGTTTGGCTATCACTGCGGTGTTGTGCTCGACAACCGTTCCTTCGATAAAGATTTCACCACGGGTCATCGCTGCAGCCACCATCAGAGTGCCCGTCTCGATCCGGTCCGCCATGATGGTGTGGGACATCGGCCGCAATGACTGCACTCCCTGGATAGTGACAAGATTCGTGCCGGCCCCTTTAATTTTTGCCCCCATCCCATTCAAAGCCCTGGCCAGGTCTACCAGCTCCGGTTCGCGGGCGGCATTCTCAAGAGTGGTTATCCCCTCGGCCAGGGCCGCTGCCATGATGGTGTTCTCGGTACCGCCCACAGTGGGCCGCTCAAAATAGATCCTGGCCCCGCGGAGCTTCCGGGCCCGGGCCTCAATGTAGCCATGGTTCAACTCTATTTCCGCCCCCAGTGACTTCATCGCCATCAGGTGGAGGTTGATCGGCCGCTCCCCGATGGCACAACCGCCGGGAAGCGAAACGCGCGCACGACCTTCACGAGCCAGAAGCGGTCCCAGAACCAGAATTGAAGCCCGCATGGTCTTGACCAGATCGTATGGGGCTTCACTCGCCTTCAGCTCGCCGGTCTCCACGATAATTTCCCCCTCCCCCCGGCATCGGGCACCGAGGATACCGAGCAGAGTGCAAATGGTGTCCACGTCCCGGAGAGACGGAACATTTCTGATACGATGCCTCCCGGGAGCAAGCAGGGTTGCCGCCAATATCGGCAGGGCGGCGTTTTTGGCTCCACTCACTCTGGTGCGTCCTCGCAGCTTGGCGCCTCCTCTGATGACAATCCCTTCCATCCTCAGGCCTTTTGGGCTAACGCCACTCTCTCTATGCCTGCCAGATCATGCCGGATTTCCGGGGACCGGAATGTCCCCTCGCGAGTGAGCAGCTCCCGGACGGCGCCGGCCTGACCCCGACCGATCTCCAGTATCAGCCATCCCCCCCTTCGCAGGTACCGACAGCTCTCCCGTGCCAGGCGAGAAAGCACGAACAGACCCTCCGTTCCTCCGTTCAAAGCCAAGTTCGGCTCATAACGGCATATCTCCGGCTGGAGAGCGTCTATCTCGTTAGCCGGAATATACGGTGGGTTCGAGATCAGCACGTCGAAACTTTCCGGCCCCGATTCCAACGGGGCGCAGAGGTCCCCGCATCTGAAGTGAATCTGGTCATCCAAATGGTGGGTCCTAGCGTTCATGGTCGCAACCTCAAGCGCTGCCGGCGAAATGTCTACTGCCCAGGACTCCAGGGGTTTCGACTCTTTTGCAATCGCGATGACAATATTGCCGCAGCCGGTCCCAATGTCTGCCACCCGGCTGCCGGGCCGGATCTGTTCCAAAGCAGCTTCAACCACATTCTCGGTCTCTGGACGGGGGATGAACACCCTGCGATCTACGATGAAGTCCAGAGACCAGAATTCCCGTCTCCCGATGAGGTAGGCGGAAGGGGTATGGCGGGCCCGGCGGTGTATTAGATTCCTGAAACGCCATAATTGACGGAGATCCAGGAGGAGATGATCCGAAGCCAAAAGACGAGACCTCTCCAGCCCCAGACACCCCGCGAGAAGAACCTGGGCCTCGAGGTCGGGAAGCTCGAAGTCCCGCTCAGCTAGGAATTGCCTCCCCCAGGTGAGGGCCTCTCCAATGGCCGCGCGCGCCAGTCCTGCGCCCGAATTCAATGTGTTTTCCATCGAAAGGAGGCTTGGGAGGCAGGTTCACTCATTCGAAGGGATCACGCCCTCTTCCGGCCGAGTGACACGGACTGGTAATGGGCGGCCAGGGCATCGATCATTTCCTGAATGTCACCTTCCAAAAAAGTCTCGAGCCGGTGGAGTGTGAGACCGATGCGGTGGTCCGTCACGCGATTTTGAGGGAAATTATAGGTTCGGATGCGCTCGCTCCGGTCTCCGCTGCCTACCATCCCGCGTCGTTCCCGTGCCCGCTCGGCCTCCTGTTCGGCTTCCAGGAGGTTTTTCAGACGTGCCCTGAGGATGCGCATGGCCTTGGCCCTGTTCTTGTGCTGAGACTTTTCATCTTGACAGGTGACCACCATTCCGGTCGGCAGATGCGTGAGGCGTACCGCCGAGTCGGTGGTGTTCACACTCTGCCCTCCAGGCCCGGATGAACGGTATACGTCGACCCTGATATCTTCGGGACTGATGTCAACTTCGACTTCTTCGACCTCCGGAAGCACCGCGACGGTGACCGCAGAGGTGTGAATCCGGCCGCTGCCTTCGGTCACCGGGACTCGCTGCACCCGGTGCACCCCGCCCTCGTACCTGAAACGGTTATAGGCCCCACTCCCCTCGATAAAAGCGATTACTTCCTTAACTCCCCCGACACCGGTATTGTTTTGACTCATTACCTCGACTCGAAAACCGTGACGCTCGGAATACTTTGAGTACATCCGGAACAGCGCGGCGGCGAAGAGGGCCGCTTCCTCGCCTCCGGACCCGGCCCGAATCTCAAGGAAGATGTTTTTGTCTTCTTGTGCGTCGCGAGGAGTCAAGAGATCGCGGAGTTCCTGTTCCAGGTTCTCCAGGCGGCGGGGTAACGTCTCCATCTCTTCATGGGCGAGAGCGCGAAGTTCCGGATCGCTGCCATCGGCAAGGGCACGGTATTCCTCCAGTTCGTTCCGCAGCTTCATGTAATCCCGGTATTTTTCTGCCAATGGCGCCAGCATCGCCCGCTCCTTGGTCAGGGTTCGATACTGCTGCCGGTTCGAACACACTTGTGGATCAGCAAGGAGCTGATCCAGTTCCTGACACTTATGTTCCACTTCCCGGAGTTTATCCAAGAGCTGTTTCATGATTTGGGTTTCCCCCTCCCCGCTGCCGGGCGGCGGCCGCCGCTCCGAGGCGCGGGTCTCCGGGCCTGTGGGGTCTCGGCTAACGGAGGAAGAGTCGGGCGGGGAGAAGACTCCGGCCAATCCCGGTAGGCACGGCGAACCTCTCGCAGGAGCCCGCAGGAAAAGTTCTTCTCGGGGCAGGGACCGGAAACACAATCCGGCCCGGCCCCGGAAAAGAGAGCCGGAGCGGCCTTTCTCAACATACCTAACATCCTCTCTGCCATTTCCCGGATCTCCCACTGGGCCCGGAGGCAGCAGCGCAAGCTGAAGAAATGTCGCAGCTCGCGAGCATTCATCGTCACAATGATTCTGGTCTGAGTGGCATTCGGCAGCACGTAACGGGAATCCTCCGCGGGCACTCCGGCATCTATGAATTCCCGGTAGAGACGGCCGGTAGCTGCCATGTGCTTTTCAAACCTGTCCCTCAGGACATCTCGGGTCAATATGGCCGGGGGTATAACATAGTCGTAATCTTCCCCAGCCTTCACATACCTTTGACTCTGCTGCGAGTAAGAGGCGATCC
>JAUVQV010000213.1 GCA_030597995.1 Candidatus Rokuibacteriota bacterium | reverse complement strand
TTTCCCCCGACTCCCTCCGGCGGCTTTCCGTAAAAGACGAATTTCATGGCCTCCGGGACCCGCAGCCAGGTCCAGCCGGTGATCCAGGCCGCGGCCAGGTCGGTGCTCCCCATCCCGGTGGCGAAGGCTCCGAGGGCCCCGTAAGTGCAGGTGTGCGAATCGGCACCGATGATGACCATCCCCGGGCGGACCAGCCCCTCTTCCGGCAGAAGGGCGTGTTCAATCCCCATGCGCCCGATCTCGTAGTGGCGGCTGATCCCCATCCGCCGGGCGAAATCCCGCATCTTCTTGCACTGCTCCGCGGACTCGATGTCCTTGTTCGGGGCGAAGTGGTCCGGCACCAGGACGATCTTGTCCGGGTCGAAGACCCTGGCCGCCCCCGCCTTCTCGAACTCCTCGATGGCGATGGGGGCGGTGATGTCGTTCGCCAGCGCCAGGTCCACCGGCACCCGGATCAGCTCGCCCGGAGCCGCCTCCGCCTTCCCGGCGTGTGCGGCCAGTATCTTCTGTGTGATGTTCAGTCCCACGACAGTTTTCTCAGCAACGAAAAAAGCTCCTCCGATTCCCCCGGGGAGCCGCCCGTTCTCCAGCATCCAAGATTGTAACTATTATACAAGGCCATCCATAATCTACAAGGGGCACGAGAGTGAGTGGGCGCCGTTGCGAGCAGACGGAAACCTGCGCCTACCCTCCGGCTTGCAGAATGATAACCATCTGCTATATTAAAAAACCAGAATAACATTGGAGGGGTGCGGGACAGTGACACTCACGCTGCAATATCCAGTGCATACCGTGGATAACAAACTGCTGCTCCAGACGGGCTCCATCCTCACCCCAGAGGTCATGGACGAACTTGTGGCCTCCGGAAAGAATATGGACTGGCAGGAAACACCGCTCCTGGACTACGGCACCGTTCGGCGCGACCTGGCCCGGTACGCCCGCCAGGGGGCTTACCGGGTGATCCTCGGAGATTCCTCCCGACATGCCGTCCTGCAACGTTTCATGGAGACCGTCCGCCTTCCGGTGCCTGCCCTGGAAGCTCTCAATTATTTCAAGCAGCAGGATCCCTACACCTACCGTCACATTCTGATGGTCTTTGCCCTCTCCAGCTTTCTGGCCCGGGAAATGATGGAGAGTTCCCGGGAGACCCTCCTGGAGGCAACCGCCGGCCCCCTCCTGCACGATTTTGGAAAGATCTGCGTGCCGCTCCGGGTACTGAAAAAGAGCGGCCCGTTGAAGCGGTCCGAGAGGGGTCTGCTGGAGCAGCATACCACAGCCGGGTTTGTCCTTTTGAGCTATTATCTCGGAGATCCCAAGAGATTCATCGCCCGGGTGGCCAGAGATCACCACGAGCGGAGAGACGGCTCCGGATATCCCCGGGGGATTTCGCTCCAGGACCCGCTGGTCGAGATCGTTGCCGTCAGCGACATTTACGACGCCCTCATCTCCTCCCGACCCTACCGTAAACATTCCTTCGATAACCGGACCGCCCTGGAGGAAATCACCGCCATGGCCCAGAATGGAAAGATAGGCTGGGACATCGTCCGGCACCTGGTGGCCTATAACCGGAAGGACCGACCGCATCCCCCGGAGTGTGTGGTCTCCGTGGAAAAGCGGGGCCGCATCCCGGAAGGGAGTTTTTACGGCGTCGTCATCGAGGAGGACACGGACGCTGCCTCCCCCACCGGCGGCGACGGTACCCGGTAATCACCGGCCCCAAGAAGGATTCCTCCTCAATTACTCCGCCTCGGCCACACATTCTGCGATGAGAAGAGCCCCCGGTCACTGACGGGAATTACCCCGATGGATACTGTCACTCACGGTCTGGCGGGATACGTGATTGCCAAGACGGGGCTGACCGGAGATACCGGCAGATGGGGAACCGCCGCCGGGGTCGCGGCCTCGCTCTTCCCGGACATCGACACCCTCGGGGGTACTTTTTTGGGGGCCGAATTCACGCTCAAGTACCACCGGGGATTGACCAACTCCCTCTTTCTGGTCGTTCCGCTCTCTCTCTTGTTCGCCTGGATCTTTGTCAGGCTCTCCGGGAAGAGAAAGTTCTGGACATTCTTCTCATTGTGCGCGGTGGAGATCCTGGCCCATACTTTCCTGGACCTCGCCACTTCTTTCGGAACCATGATTTTGAGCCCCTTCTCCGATCGGAGGTTCGCCCTGGACTGGCTCTTTATCATCGACCCCGTGCTGACCGGCACTCTCCTCGCGGCCCTGGCGGCCACATTCATCTGGGGATCGAGGGAGAAAGCTCTCGCACGCGTTTCCGTAGCTCTGGTGGCCCTGTACATCACCTTGTGCGCCGGCAGCCACTTCCAGGCCCTCTCTCTGGCGGAGGCCCATGCGCGGGACAAGGTGGTGCCGGTCCTGAGGACGGCCTCCCTCCCCCAGCCCCTCTCCCCCTTTCACTGGGCAAATTTTGTCGTTACGGCAGAGGAGATCTGCGAAGGACATGTCAATCTGATCGGGAAACGCTCCCGGAGCGTCCCTGAAGGGGGGAATCTCTTCGCCCGCATCTGGTCGCGCTACCAGCCGGTCTCTGAGCTCCGGTACCGCTGCCGGAAAAAATCTGATGATTCACCGTGGATAGAGCGCGCCCTGGCCGAGGAAGGAGTGCGGATGTTTTCCTGGTTCGCCCGTTTCCCAATCGCCAGATATGCGCGGACTCCCGGCGGCCGTCACCGGGTGAGCTTCACCGACCTGCGGTTTGGCGTCATCGACGGCCGAAATCCGTTTGTGTACGAGATTGTCTTTACCGACACCGGGGAGATCGTCTCCCAGGGAATTCAGCGCGTTCAATACACTCGCGGTCTGTGACAGATGTCACAGATTCCGGCTTCGGCGAAGGGTAGAGTAATGCTCCGAAATGAGAGGGAGAGGCATAGTCGTATTACTCACGGTCTTTGTACAGTTCTTTCTCTCTCCCGCGTCTGACATCTTTTCCGCCGAAGTTACCCTGGCGTGGGATCCGAACACCGACCCGGATCTGGCCGGATACAAAGTTTATTATGGTCAGTCCAGCGGGAATTATTCCCCCCCCGTGGATGTGGGTACCCAGACCAGCTACAC
>JAUVQV010000107.1 GCA_030597995.1 Candidatus Rokuibacteriota bacterium | reverse complement strand
CTATTTCATCGTTTTGCCCTTCGGCCTCAAGTATCTCCTGGAATTTACCGGCCCTGAAGTGACCGCCACACTTTCAATGGCCTCGTACATCTCTTTTGCCTGCCTTTTCATGGTCATGTTCGGGATCGTCTTCCAACTCCCCCTGGTAATGCTGGTTCTTTCCCGCATCGGCCTGGTGAACACCGCGATGCTGGCCAGAAACCGCAAATACGTCCTGCTGATTTGTTTCGTAGTCGGAGCCTTTCTGACCCCTCCCGACCTGTTCTCTCAGACTCTGATGGCCATACCGGTGCTCTTGCTTTTTGAAATCAGCATCTGGATCGTACGACTCACCGAAGCCCTGCGAAAAAAGAAGGCCACCTCCGCTGACGATGGCGCCTCCTGAGGTCCTGTACCTACTCACCTTCCCGATCGTAGGTGCTGTTATTGGCTGGTTCACAAACTTCCTGGCGATCAAGATGCTTTTTCGCCCCCAAAAACCGGTTCGCCTCCTTGGCTACACGCTACAGGGACTTCTCCCCCGGCGGCGGAAGGAGCTGGCCGAAAAAATCGGAGAGACTGTTTCACGCGATCTTCTCTCAGAGGTTGAGATCTCGGCCCTCCTTGGGGATATCCACTGGGAAGAGGAAGTTAAGGAAATTCTCAAAGACATTATACGCCGGGACCTTGTCCCAAGAACCATGCATAAAATTCCCGGGATCGACCTCGTTCTCGAACACCTCAATCAGCGCATCACTCAGCGTATCCTGCGAGCGCTGCACGAGAATACCGGTCGCATCGTCAGCCGCTTCCGGAGAGAGCTGGACCTGCGGGGCATGGTAGTTCAGAAGGTAACGGGCCTGGACTTCGACGAACTGGAAAAAATGGTTTTTAAATTGGTGGCCAGGGAATTACGGCACATCGAGCTGGTGGGAGGGTTACTCGGCTTCCTGGTCGGATTGTCACAGAGCGCTATCTTCTATCTCACGCGGTCGGGAGGGTTCTGAGGCATACCATCCTCGCTACTGGCTTTTCGCCGCGCTCGCTCCAGGTCGTCGGAGGTGTCAACACCGTGTGATTCGTATTCGGTAATCACAACCCGGATACGGCGGCCGTGCTCCAAAATTCGAAGCTGTTCCAGCTGCTCGGCCCCTTCACCCGGCGTAGGCGAGAGTGTGGTAAACAGCTGCAGGAAATCCGGCGTGAAGGCATAAAAACCCAGGTGCCGATAGTGCTCCCCTGCCATTGCCCTCCCCCCTTTTCTTCCGCTCCATTCCCTCCCCTTCTGCTTCCACATATCTTGACGGAAGGGAACAGGAAAGCGAGAGAAATAGACGGCTTCTCCTCTACATCCGATCAGGACCTTGACCACCGCAGGATCGAAGAGCTGGTCTGATTCACTGATGCGGCACGCCAGTGTGGCAGCCTCCGGGGGGGGGGGATCCCGAAAGGTGCGAATGAGATCTTCGATCATAGCCGGTTCGAGAAAAGGCTCATCCCCCTGAATGTTGACCACGAGGTCGTATTCTTCACCGCGGACGGCCTCGGCTACCCTGTCGGTTCCGGAAGGGTGTGAAGGGGAGGTGAGTACCGCCTCTCCGCCGGCCTTTTTGACCGTTTCCAGTACCCCTTGATGGTCGGTGGCTACCAGGACCCGCGTGACTCCGCGGATATCAAGGCACCGGCGCCACACGCGAACTACCAGCGGCATCCCTCCGATATCAAGGAGCGGTTTGCCCGGCAGGCGTCTCGACCCGAAGCGCGCCGGGATAACTGCAACTACTTTCATATCTCACTCCAGCGGTTAGGCCCAGCTGATCCCACAGTCGACACTAAAATACTGAAGGCTCGTGAATAATGCGGACTAGAGGCCCGGACGGCGCGGGAGAGCCCGCAGCAGCTGCTTCTTGGTGACGGGAACGGTGCCGAACTCGCTCACCACCACTCCAGCAGCCATGTTCGCCAGGCGGGCTGACTCCCGGAGACTGGAACCGTTCGCCAGCGCAAGTGCCAGAGTTCCGATCACGGTGTCGCCGGCGCCGGTCACATCGTACACCTCACGGGCATCGGCGGTGATGTGCATCGGCTCCCTGCCGCTCTCGAACAAAGACATCCCCTCTTCACCGCGTGTGATGAGTATGGCTCCGGCGCGCGTCCGGCTCAGCAACTTCGCTCCCAGATTTTTGATATTTACTTCGCTGCCCGGAGGGGAACTCCTTACACCGGCCGCAATCAACGCCTCTTGGAGGGTGGGTGTTATTATCGTTGTCCGCCGGTAGAGCTCGAGGTGAGCCGACTTGGGATCAACCGCTACCACTTTCCTCCCCTTTCCCCGGTTAAGGGAGCGAATACGCGCCATAACACTTTCCTGAACCAGCCCCTTGCCGTAATCTGACACTACGACGCCGTCGATGTCAGCCCATATCCCGGAAAGATATGACTCGACTTCAGTCATGACCCGGCGAGGGAGCTCTCCTCTCCGCTCCCGGTCAAAACGCACCACCTGCTGACTGTGCGCCACCACCCGGCTTTTCACCGTGGTCACTACATCCGGTGAGAGGACGACTCCTTCGCGGCCGATGTTCAGATGGTCCAGATTCTGAATAAGCCACTCACCCTCCGGGTCACGGCCGACGGCGCCGCAGAGGTACACCTTCCCTCCCAACAACCGAATGTTGTGGGCGACGTTGGCCGCCCCGCCAAACCTCTGGTCCTCCCGGTCTATGTCCACCACCGGAACCGGGGCTTCGGGTGATATTCTCTGCGCCGCTCCCCAGAAATAACGATCCACCATGATGTCACCCAGGACCAGGATCCTGGTGCGGGAAAACTTCTCAATGCGCTGCCGCAGTCTCCGGTAATCGGTTTCAGGATTTTTCATAAGCTTAGCTTCGCGGGATTCCTCCACTCCCGACAGTCTTCTGTGTCATAACATACCACATCCTGAAAAATTCCATCAACCCGATGCGCCCCCGGGAGTTTCTCTAGGTTATTATCACCGCCCCGGGCTCACTTGGTGTTTTACCCCGGAACGAATTTTTAAACTCTGGAGGGAGCGGAGATAGAATTTTTCCGTTCTCTCGGCCATTACTTGGCGGGTGTATTTCGCTTCTACCAGTTTGCGGGACGAACGCCCCATCTCCCGGGCCAGGTCCGGGCTGTCCGCCAACATCCTGAGCGCTTCCGCCAAAGGCGCCGCCTTCCCGGCCTCCACCAGAAAGCCCGTCTTCCCATTTTGTACCACCTCCGGAAGGACTCCGGTGAGAGTGGCTACGACCGGGCGCCCACAGGCCATGGCCTCCACTGTAACCCGGCCATTGGCTTCCGAGGCGAGGGACGCTACGGCTACTACATCCAGGGCTTGATAGACGCGGTTGATATCCGCCCGATGACCCAGAAATGTCACCATCCCGGACAAACCCATCTTTCCCATCATCTCGCGATAGGTTCCGAGATCGGGATGGTCTTCCTTGACCGCGATGAGAAATCTGGTCTGGGGGTGACTTTGCACCGTCACGGAAGCCGCTTGAAGAAAATTTGCCAGGCCTTTTACTCGACTTACCCGTCCGATGAAACCGACCAAGAAGTGCTCCGGCTTCAATCCCCACTCTTCCCGCAAGGCGTATCCGTCGCCGGGCGAAAAGTACCTTGCGTTGACACCGTAGTAAATGACCTCGATGCGCGAACGGCTGCAACCCAGGGCCGTTGCCATCCTCTCGGCCACTACATTCCCCGAGGCTGACAGGCCCGCACACCAGCGGAGGTGGATAAGGCGGTTGACGGGATCCCTCCTCGGCGCACGCATGTCGCCGCGGGTCCTCATCAGGGCTGCTCCGGTTCCTCGCACGGCCAAAGCCAACAAAACCAATCCCTCAGAGCGGTGGGCATCGATGACATCAAATTTTTCCGCCCTGAGGTACGCCCGCAAACGCGGGACCGTTCCGGGCCATTTCAGTGGATTGAGAGAATTGAGACCGGCAGTGACATAGGTCGGGATACGGCACGCAGAAGCCTTCTCCAGAATCTGGCTTCCGGGGCTGACTAGGAAAATCACCTGGTGTCCCAGCGTCAGCAATCCCAAGGCTTTTTCCCAGGCATAGGAGGCTTCGGCGTTCCACCACCTTACATTTGCGGTGATGAGGATCTTCACCGCACTCTACCGGAAGGCAGGTCTGCCCCTCGCCTGAGGCAGATCTGCCTAATCACCGCCCTGGTCATTGAACTGGAGTTCATACAGACGCCGATAAAGCGGACTTTTTTCGAGCAGTTCCTGGTGGCTTCCTATCTGGATGATTCCCCCCCCCTCTAAGAGAATTATCCGATCCGCGTGAAGTACGGTTGCGAGACGGTGGGCAATGATGAAGGTGGTTTTTCCGCGCATTAAATTGTTCAGGGCTTCCTGAATGATCCTCTCCGACTCACTGTCGAGAGCGGAGGTGGCCTCGTCCAGGATCAGAATGGGGGCATTTTTCAGGATAGCCCGGGCGATGCACAATCTTTGACGCTCTCCACCGGAGAGGCGCACCCCTCTTTCCCCGATTACGGTCTGATATCCGTGTGGCATGGCGCTGATGAACTCATGGGCAAAGGCGGCGCTCGCGGCCGCTTCAATCGCCTCCTCCGAACTGGAGGGATTTCCGTAGGCGATGTTATTCCTTACGGTGTCGTTGAAAAGGATGGTCTCCTGAGTGACGAGACCTATCTGGCTGCGCAGGGAGGAGAGTGACACCTCCCGGATGTCGGTCCCGTCAATCAGGACCGCCCCGCCGGTAGGGTCGTAAAAGCGGGGAATGAGGTTTACGAGGGTGCTCTTCCCGACTCCGCTGGAACCGACCAGGGCCGCCTTCTCTCCGAGCCCGACGGAAAGATTGATGCCTCTCAGGGTCATTTCACGGTCATAGCGGAAAGAAACATCTCGAAATTCCACACCACTCTTTATGGGTGGGAGTGATCGGGATCCGGGTCTCTCCCGGGTCTCAACCCTGGTGTCGAGGAGAGAGAAAATCCGCTCTGATGCGGACAAGGACTCCTGGAGGCG
>JAUVQV010000141.1 GCA_030597995.1 Candidatus Rokuibacteriota bacterium | reverse complement strand
GCGGCCTGGATCAGAGTACCGGCGGTGTCGATCATGTCGTCCAGGATAATCGCTTCGCGTCCTTCGACATCTCCGATGATGTTCATCACCTGGGCGACATTTGGGCCCAGGCGCCGTTTATCGATAATGGCCAGGGATGCATCGAGGCGCTTAGCAAAGGCTCGTGCCCTTTCCACACCACCGGCATCGGGAGAAATGATGACAGGTTGTTGCAGACTCATTTTCTTGAAATATTCTATCAGCACCGGACTGGCCGAGAGATTGTCCACCGGGATGTCGAAATAGCCTTGGATCTGCCCGGCGTGAAGATCGGTGCACAGGACACGGTCGGCACCGGAAGCGGTAATAAGATTAGCCACCAGTTTCGCCGTGATCGGGACCCGGGGCAAGGATTTGCGGTCCTGACGGCCGTAACCGTAGTACGGAAGGACCGCGGTGATGCGATGGGCTGAAGCTCGCTTCAGGGCGTCAACCATGATCAGCAGTTCCAGCAGGTTGTCGTTCACGGGAGGACAGGTCGATTGGATTACGAACACGTCCCGGCCGCGGATATTTTCGTTGATCCGAAGCATGATCTCGCCGTCTGAAAAACGGCCTACTTCAGCGTCGCCGATGGTGATGCCGAGATAATTGCATATTTCACGTGCCAGTCCGGGATTTGAGTTTCCCGCAAAGACCTTCATCTCATGTACCATGTAAATTACCCTCCATCAACTTCATGACGACCTCTCTCGCAACCTACAATATCATGGGAATCAAACTTGGCGAAAAAAATTTATCCGATATGCCTGTTGGTGTCAACCGAAATAGTCTCCAGGTCAGGAGACAAATCGGAACCATAATACTATTGACAGCAGTGCCGACTCAAAATTAGAATGGGAGAACGGGTTGGGAGGGTGTCGCCGAAACGGCGGCGAATAATAGCATATTCTAAAACTTACTGGTGAAGGGAGGGGAAGAATGTCAAGAGGATGTTTTCTCGCGCTTGTGTTATCTACAACCTTGATGATTCTGCCGCGGGTTGCCCTGGCGCAGACCGGGGAGGAGAAATACCTGGGTGATATCAGCTTGGGCGCTTCTATAGGGTATGCCATTCCGACTACTGACGAGTATGACAATGCCGCGGCTTTTAAGATCACGGCCGGATACAGCATCACCCCCTATTTTAATTTGGAAGCGGGTTTAGGGAGGTTTTCCTCCACCGTGAGCCAGCCGGATGCCAACGGTGTCAGCATGTTTACCATCGCCTCCGGGGATTTGCGGGTCATCCCACTCACCTTGACAGGGCAGTTTCGCTATCAGGTGCCTGAGATTTTTTCCATCTTTTACGGCCTGGCCGGATTGGGCTATTACTTTGTCGACTACTCTTGGAGCGACGATACAGAGGCATATTTTGAAAGTGTCAAGGAGGCGTTCCCGGCGTTCAGCACCAGAGTGAAACAGGAGGTGGATAACGGTTTCGGTTTTCACCTCGGCGGCGGCTTGGATTACCTGTTGACAAGTCAGCTCAGTCTCAACATCGAAGCCCAGTACATTCTCTTTAGCCCCAAGGCCCGGGGCTTTTGGAAGGATCTGGAGGACGGTACGGAGCGCCTGTTCGACAACGATCTAGACCTCAACACCTTTCTTTTTACGGCGGGCATCAAGTTCTGGTTCTAACAATTGCTGGTATTTCTTCCTGAACGCTTCGCCGCAAAACTCTACGTTCCGCATCGAGCACCGAAGAGTAAAGGCAAATCGCCGCCGCAAAATGCCCTACTGGCAAACAAGAGGAGGTAACCTACCATGGAACAGACAAAAATCACCCTGAGTGAACAAGAGATCCCGACCCAGTGGTATAATATCCTTCCCGACATGCCGTCGCCGCCCGCCCCGCCGCTGCATCCCGGAACCAAGCAGCCGGTTGACCCGGAGTTTCTTTCCGCCATCTTCCCGATGGGCCTCATCGAACAGGAAGTCAGTCCCCAGAGCGCCATCGACATCCCGGAGGAGGTCCTGGACCTGTACCGGCTCTGGAGGCCGACACCTCTCTACCGGGCCCGCCGCCTGGAGCGGGCCCTTAAGACGCCGGCTCGGATCTATTATAAGTACGAAGGGGGCAGCCCGGCGGGGAGCCACAAGCCTAACACTGCGGTAGCCCAGGCCTACTACAACAAGCAGGCGGGCATCAAGCGCCTGGCTACCGAAACCGGCGCTGGACAGTGGGGGAGCGCCCTGTCGCTGGCCTGCAATTTCTTCGGTCTGGAATGTACCGTCTACATGGTCAAGATCAGTTACCATCAGAAGCCCTATCGCCGCTCTATGATTTGTCTCTGGGGTGCGGAAGTCATTCCCAGCCCGAGTGAGCGCACCCATGCCGGACGGAAAATATTGGAGAAGGACCCGAACTCGCCGGGGAGTCTGGGAATTGCAATCAGCGAGGCGGTCGAGGATGCGGCGACCAACAAGGAAACCAACTACTCCATAGGGAGCTGCCTCAATCACGTCGTTCTGCACCAGACCGTGGTCGGCCTGGAGTTGAAAAAGCAGTTTGAGAAAATCGGGGAAAAGCCTGACGTCCTCCTGGGGTGTGTCGGCGGCGGGAGCAACTTCGCGGGCTTCGCCTTTCCCTATGTCCGGGACCGGATCCACGGCTCTCAGGTCCGGATCGTAGCGGTCGAACCGACGGCCTGCCCCACCCTTACCAAGGGAACCTACGCCTACGACTTCGGTGACACCGCCCAGCTCGCTCCTATCCTGAAGATGTACACCCTCGGTCACGATTTCGTACCCCCCGAGATTCACGCCGGCGGACTGCGCTACCACGGGGACTCGCCGCTGGTGAGCCAACTGGTTCATGAAAAGGTGATCGAGGCCGTGGCCTACCACCAGAAGGCGGTCTTCGAGGCCGCAGTGCTTTTTGCCCGCCAGGAGGGTATTATTCCAGCTCCAGAGTCGGCCCACGCCATCAAGGGGGCGGTCGACGAAGCGATCCGGGCCCGAGAAGCCGGCGACACCAAGGTGATTGCCTTCAACCTGAGTGGGCACGGGCACTTCGACATGTCCGCCTACGACAGCTACCTGGAGGGAAAACTCCAAGATTATGAGATGCCCCAGTCCCAGATCGAAGAGGCACTGAAGAACCTGCCGAAAGTGAAGGCCTGACGTCGGCAACGGGCGCTTCATACAATTTCGTTCTGGTTGAGCAGTTTTCTGATAGATACCGGGGCCGGGAAGGGTTTCGGCGGGGAGTCTGGGAGGGATTCCAGCATAAGACAACACCCGGAACGGAACTGGGCCCGGGGATCGGGGTGTCTCTCCCGGCGAGTTGGCCTCACCCCGGAATGTCCGTTTCCCTGGCCCGGATTATTCACGAGGATCTTTTTCGCCCTGGCTGCGTTGCACCCTCGTTCGCTTGTGCGGCGTACAGTAGTTCGCCTCCGCGCTCACTCCGGTGACGCCTTGCCAGGACGCAAAATCTCTCTCGTGACTAACCCGGGCCGGCATATCGCAAATGGTGGAGTATCTCCTGAGAGTTCGGGAAGTTTCGGTTTTTGTGGCGGTTTGTGTGGCAAATTGACAGCTTGTGGCGTAAGTGATAGCGTTTGTGCGGATGGGTGGGGTTCCGGCAATGGAGAGAGAGGACATCCTCTTTAAGATATATGGCAAGTTTTACCCGAAGGGTACAATCCTCTTCAAGGAAGATGATCCCGGCGAAGAGCTCTTTATTATCCAGAGCGGAGCGGTTCGGGTAACCCACCGTGAAGGAGGCCGCGAGGTGGCGAGCACCAAGGGACCCGGGGAATTCCTGGGGGAGGATACCCTTCTGGAGCGCGCCCCGAGGAAGGAGATGGCCGAAGTCCTGGAGGACAGCCGTCTCCTGGTCCTCGATTCCAGGACCGTCGAAGGTTTTGTGAGAAACGGTCCGGAACTTGCGTTTTCTCTTGTGAAAAAACTGACCGGCCGGCTGACGGAAGTCCTCGGCGAATTGAACCAGTGGAACAGACGTTTCAACCTCAGCAAACTGGAACCTTTTTTGCGTCAGCCTCCTTCCGGAGAGGGTTGGACACTGGAACGGCTGTCCGAGCAGAGTGGGGTGGAAGAGGGAGATGTCCTGGAAGCACTGGAAGGCCCGTATCAATCGGGGGCTATCATTCGGGAGCAAAATACGTACCGGGTGGCGGACTTCGCCCGTTTAGAGATCCTTTCAAAGAAGATTGCGGCCGGGGCCCCCAGCGGAAACCGCAGACCCGGAGACCGCCTGTGATCATCAAAGTCGGGGGATG
>JAUVQV010000039.1 GCA_030597995.1 Candidatus Rokuibacteriota bacterium | reverse complement strand
TTCCAGGCGATCTGTAACTCCCGGGTGTAGTACCTCATCTGCGGCCCCCAGAAAATCTGTACCACGTTCCTGAGAAAGAGGGCCACCCCGATGGAGGCGATCAGGAGAACAATGGCTCCCCTCCGCCGGAGAGGCCGGAAGAGGGCGCGGTCGACGAGGGCCGCCGAGGCGGCGGTACCGACCAGGGCCAGGACAAAAGCCGCCGGCAGAGGAAAGTGAAGTCCCAAAAAGAGGAGGCACAGATACGCGCCCAGAGTCATGAAGTCCCCGTGGGCGAAGTTGGCAAACTTCATGATGCCGTAGGTGAGCGTCAGGCCGACGGAGCCAAGCGCGTAAATGCTCCCGACGACGAGGCCGTTCATCAGCAGTTGAGGCATCGGTCTCTCCGTGCCCTCACGCTCTCCCGGGGGGTGAGGTCCCCGCGAACAGAGTGGGAGGAGAACAGTGCATCCCCAGGTAGAGGCGGGCCACCTCCTCGTTGTTCAAAAGATTCATCCCGGTATCGGTCAGCACATTCCGGCCCATGGCCAGGACGTACCCGCGGTGGGAAACCTCGAGGGCCTTTTTCGCGTTCTGCTCGATTACCATCAGGGCCACCCCCTGCTGATTGATCCTCCGGATCCGGGAGAAGATCTCAGCCACCAGACGCGGTGCCAGGCCGACGGAAGGCTCGTCCAGAAGCAGCAGCTTCGGCTCCAGCATCAGAGCCCTGCCGAGGGCGACCATCTGCCGTTCCCCGCCGGAGAGGGCGCCGGCCTTTTTACGCCTGCACTCCCGCAGGAAGGGGAAAAACCGGAAGACCGCCTCCATGCTTTTTCGCGGGGAATCCTTTCTGATGAAGTATCCCATCTCGAGATTCTCCTCCACGGTCAGGGAGGGGAAGATGTGTTTTTCCTGAGGCACGTAGCTCAGACCTTCACCTACCAACCGGTCCGGCCTCCGGCAGGTGATGTCCGCGCCTTGAAAAAGGATCTGGCCCCGACGGGGGCGGAGGAGTCCGAACACGGTTTTCATGAGGGTGGACTTTCCGGCCCCGTTGGGACCGATGACGGTGACGATCTCTCCGGCCTCCACCCGAAGGGAGACTCCCTGCAGGATGTCCACCCGGCCGTAACCGGAGACCACATCCCTGACTTCCAGCACCGCCATCAGAGAACCAGGGAAGGTGCCACTTTAACTTCCTCCAAGGTAGGCCTCCAGGACCCGGGGATCGCACCGGATCTTTTCGGCGGGGCCCTCGGTCAGCTTTCCGCCGACGTTCATGACGACGATCGGCTGGCAAAGATTCATCACCAGGTCCATGTCGTGCTCGATGAGAAGAAAGGTCTTCCCCTGCCGGTTGATCTCGCGGATATAGCCGACCAGCTTCCGCATCAGGGTTGGGTTCACTCCCGCTCCGGGCTCGTCCAGAAGAATCATCTCCGGGTCGGCCATCATCGCCCTTCCGAGCTCGAGAATCTTTTTCTGGCCGGTGGAGAGGTTGCCGGCGTATTCGTCCCAGAGGTCGCCGAGTTGGAGCAACTCCAGGACCTCCATGGCCCGCTTGCGGTTCCGCCCCTCCTGTCTCCGAACGGCCCGCGGACGGATCCAGGAGATCCAGATCTGCTCCCCGACCTGCCCGCTCGGGACGAGCATGAGGTTCTCCAGAAGGGTCATCTTCTGCAGTTCCCGGGATATCTGGAAGGTGCGCATCAGCCTCTTCCGGAAGATCTGGTGGGGCTGAAAGCGGTCGATCCTCTCCCCCCGAAACCAGACTTCCCCCTCGTCGAGACGTTGGAATCCGGTGATGACATTAAAGAGGGTGGTCTTCCCGGCCCCGTTGGGACCGATAAGGCCGGTGACGGTGCCGCGGCGGACGGAAATGGAGCACTGGTTCAGGGCCCGGAGGCCGCCGAAATCGATCGTCACCCCCACCGTGTGCAGGATGCCGTCGTCTACCCGGGACACATTCATTGAGTATCTCGCCGCCTTTTCGAGGAGATCATTATAACCCCATTGGAGAACAAACATCATTCCTCCCTCCCCATTCACCCCAAACCGTATATACTTTCCTCATGGTTCCGCGCAGGCGAACAACGCGCCTGAAAGACCTCCGCGAGGAAGGTCTCCTGGACTACTTCAGGCGCCGGCTCCCCCCCTCTTCACCGAGGGTGGCGATCGGACCCGGGGACGACGCCGCCGTGGTCACGATCCCCCCCGGGAAAAAACTTCTCGCGACCACCGACCTCATGGTAGAGGGGATCCATTTTACCCGCAGCGGTACCTCACCCTCAGACCTGGGATACAAAATCGTGGCTGTCAACGTCAGCGACCTCGCCGCCACGGGCGGCCGACCTCTTTTCGCCCTGCTCTCTCTGGCCCTGCCGCCCTCCCTGGAATTCGATTTCACAGCCCGCTTCCTGCGGGGGCTCATCCGGGCGTCGCGGAAATTCGGGATGGAGGTCGTCGGCGGCGACACCACCTCGTCGGCAGGGGGCATCTTCGTCGGCCTCGCCGTCCTCGGAGTCCCTTCCGGGCATCCCCTCACCCGTGCCGGTGCCGCGGCGGGAGACCGCCTTTACGTGAGCGGCCACCTCGGGGCCTCGGCACTGGGGCTGGACGCCCTCCGGCGGGGCCGGCGCCGATCGGGCCACCCCGCCTTTAAAAGAGTGATCCGGAAGCACCTCCGCCCTTCCCCTCCTCTCTTTCTGGGAACGGCCCTGGCCGCGAAATCTCTCGCGACCTCTTGCGTAGACATCAGCGACGGTCTCTCCACCGACCTGGCCCATCTCTGCCGGGAGAGCCGGGTCGGGGCCGAAGTTTTCGCGGCCGACCTCCCGATACGGCCCTCGACCCGCAAGGCGGCGGAGTACTTGCGATGCGACGTCTTGGAGGCGGCCCTGCACGGGGGAGAAGAGTATGAGCTTTTGTTCACGGTGCGCCCGAGTAGAACCGGGGCAGTGGAAAAACTTGCCCGCGTCGGCGGCGTGCGGATTACGCCGATCGGCAATATCGTCGACCGGCGCCGGGGAAGTAGCGTGATATCTGCGGGGGGTGAAAAAACTGCTCTCTCACCCGGAGGCTGGGATCACTTCTCCCCTCCCCGGAGGAAAAGGGACTTCGGAAAAGGGGTTCTACGGTGAGGGACCGCTTCCACCGGGTCCGCGTTTTCTCCCGCGTTTGAGTCTCTCTTTTTCCGCGGGCGGCAGGGCAGGCCCCTCACGGGGAGCAATGCCGAACTTCTTCTCCACCTCCCGGCGCCACCTCGCCAGCCGGGGTGCCACCTCGGCCTCGTAGCCTTCCGAACCCGGCTCGTAAAAACGCACACCCCGGAGGGCTTCGGGAAGGTAATTCTGCGCCACGTGGTGGCCGGGATTATCGTGCGGATAGAGATACCCTCGCCCGTGACCAAGGGCCCGGCCGTCACGGCTGGGGTCCTTGAGGTGGCGCGGAACTTCCGCGCGCCCTTCACTCTCCACCGCCTTCAGGGCCTTGAAATAGGACACGGCGCTGTTGCTTTTGGGTGCGGTGACGAGGTAGAGCGTCGCCGCGGCCAAGTGATAGACACCTTCCGGGAGGCCGACGCGATCGAAGGCCTCGGCCGCGGCGTTGGCCACCACCAGGCCCATCGGGTCCGCCAGACCGACGTCCTCCCCGGCCAGAATCAAAAGGCGCCTGAGGATAAAGCGCGGATCCTCACCGGCGTAGAGCATCTTGGCCAGCCAGTAGAGGGCGGCGTCGGGGTCGCTGCCGCGCACGCTCTTGATGAAGGCGCTGATGGTGTCGTAGTGGGCGTCGCCGTCGCGGTCGTAGAGAACGGCCCGGCGTTGAATGCTCTCCTCCGCCTCCCCCAGGCCAATCCGGATTTTCCCGTCTTTGGCGTCTGCCGGGGTGTTCGCTACCGCCAGCTCCAGAGCATTGAGCGCCGTGCGGGCGTCTCCTCCGGCCACCCGAACCAGATGCGCCAGGGCCTCCGGGGACAGCTCCACCGGCAGCCGGCCCAGCCCGCGCTCTTTCTCCCGCAGGGCCAGGTGGATGATCTGCTCCACATCTGGGTCGGCGAGAGGCCGGAATTGGAACACCCGGCTCCGGGAAACGAGGGTGGCATTGACCTCGAAGTAGGGGTTCTCGGTGGTCGCCCCGATAAGGACTATGCTGCCGTCCTCGACGTGTGGCAGCAGGGCATCCTGCTGAGCCCGGTTGAAGCGGTGGATCTCATCCACCAAAAGAATCGTCTTCCGGCCGTTGAGCTGTCTCCTGTGCTGGGCCGCCGCGACAACTTTTCTGATGTCCCCCACCCCGGCCATGACGGCGTTGAGGGACTCGAAGTGGGAGCGGGTGGTCCGGGCGATGACCGCCGCGAGGCTGGTCTTTCCCGTCCCCGGCGGTCCCCAGAGAATTATCGAAGAGAGCTGGTCGGCCTCGATCGCCCGGCGCAGGATGCGCCCCGGCCCGACAATCTCATCCTGGCCGATGAACTCTTCCAGGGACTGCGGCCGCATTCTCGCCGCCAGGGGCCGGGGACCCTCCTCACCGGCTGCGCCGAAAAGGTCCAGGCATTCCCCTTTCCCCCATTTTTTTGATACCGAGTCCGCCTGCCGTTTCCGATCATGCATGTCGCGAATCTGAATTCCAACTCCGCCTCTTTTGCCTGTTGAATGCTGATGGTATAGCCTAATTCAATTTCACCGTCAATTCTCTTCTCATTCCTTCCCCGACACCGACCATCCCGGATTAGTCACGAGAGAGATTTTGCGCCCGGGCTTCGTTGCGCCCTTGCTCACTTGTGCAGCGTACAGTAGTACGCTTCCGCGTTCGCTCCGGCGACGCCTCGCCAGAACAGAAAATTGCTCTCGTGACTCAACCGGGTACGCGAGGGAGCGGAGCAGACGAACCAGAAGATCTGAGGATCCCTTGGCTTTGATCGGGGGGCGTTCGGTGTCATTCCGGAAGCGATGTGATATATATATGTTATACCCTATCTAGAATTCGCGAAAAAACGTTGACAACTACAGACTAAGGTATTATATTGTATTGTTGTAAACTAAGAAATTTCTGCAGAGGAGGTATAAAATGAGTAAAATCATAGGCATAGATCTTGGAACCACGAACTCGGTGGTCGCGGTCATGGAGGGTGGAGAACCGACCGTCGTGATCAATCAAGAGGGGAGCCGGGTTACACCCTCGGTGGTGGCCTTCACCAAAGACGGTGAACGGCTGGTCGGCCAGGTTGCCAAGAGGCAGTCGGTTACCAATCCTGAGAACACCGTCTACTCCATCAAGCGTTTTATGGGCCGGAAATACAATGAGGTCAGCGAGGAGATGAAGATGGTCCCCTACAAGGTGGTCCAGGCTTCCAACGGCGATGCCCGGGTAAGCATCTCCGGGAAAGAGCACTCCCCTCCGGAGATCTCCGCCGTGATACTTCAGAAGTTGAGGCAGGCGGCCGAGGAGTACCTTGGAACCAAGGTGGTCAAAGCCGTCATCACTGTCCCGGCCTATTTCAATGACTCCCAGCGACAGGCCACCAAGGATGCCGGGAAGATCGCCGGCCTGGAAGTGGAGAGGATCATCAACGAGCCCACCGCCGCCGCCCTTGCGTATGGGCTCGACAAGAAGAAAAATGAAATCATCGCGGTCTATGATTTCGGCGGCGGTACCTTCGATATTTCCATCCTTGAGGTCGGGGACAATGTGGTAGAGGTCAAGGCCACGAACGGCGACACTCACCTGGGGGGTGACAACATCGACCAGCGCATCATCGATTGGCTGGTGACGGAGTTCAAGAAAGACCAGGGAATCGACCTCTCCCGGGACCAGATGGTTATGCAGCGCCTCAAGGAGGCGGGCGAGAAAGCCAAGATCGAGCTCTCGTCCGCCCTGGAGACCGACATCAACCTGCCCTTTATCACGGCCGATGCCTCCGGTCCCAAGCACCTCAATATCCGTCTTTCCCGTTCCAAGCTGGAGCAGCTGGTGGAGGACATCATCCAGCGGTCGGTGGGACCCTGCCAGCAGGCTTTGAAGGATGCCAAAGTAGCCGCTGCCGACATTAATGAAGTGGTGATGGTCGGGGGGCAGACCCGCATGCCGAGGGTCCAGCAGGTGGTGAAAGATACCTTCAAGAAGGAGCCCCACCACGGCGTAAATCCCGACGAGGTGGTGGCGGTTGGCGCCGCCATCCAGGGGGGAGTGCTGGCGGGGGACGTCAAGGACGTTCTCCTTCTGGACGTAACTCCTCTCTCGCTCGGGATCGAAACCCTGGGTGGAGTGCTGACGAGGCTCATCGATCGCAACACCACTATCCCCACTCACAAGGACGAGATTTTTTCCACCGCCGCCGACACCCAGACCAGTGTCGAGATTCACGTCCTGCAGGGGGAGCGGGAGATGGCCCGGGACAACCGTACCCTCGGCAAGTTCCACCTGGTCGGGATTCCTCCCGCACCGCGCGGCGTGCCGCAGATTCAGGTGGCCTTCGATATCGACGCCAACGGTATCGTGAGTGTGTCGGCCAAGGACCTGGCAACGGGCAAGGAACAGCAGATCACCATCACCGCTTCGAGCGGGTTGGCCAAGGAAGAGGTCGAGAAAATGGTCAGCGAGGCCGAGTCCCATGCGGAGGAGGATCGCAAGAAGAAAGAAGAGGTAGAGGCCCGGAATCAGCTCGACACGCTCATCTACACTACGGAGAAAACCCTCAATGAGCACCGGGACAAGATAAAAGACGATGACGCCAAGTCCATCGAAGAGGCGGTGAAGAAGGCAAAGGAAGAACTCGACAGCGGGGATGTGACCCGCATGCGGCAGGCCTCGGAGGCGCTCACGAAAGAGTCCCATCGGATCGCCGAGGTGATGTACAAGGAGGCCAAGGCACAAACGGGTGCTGCGCCCGGTGGCGATGGGGGCGGAAGCGAACCGGTTGGGGGCAAAAAGGGACCTCAGGAAGAGGATGTGGTCGACGCTGAGTTTGAAGAGAAGTCCTGACCCTGATCAGTGGGACTTCCCCCGGGATATCTTCCGGGTGTGGTAAATCCGTTCCATTGCGGTG
>JAUVQV010000090.1 GCA_030597995.1 Candidatus Rokuibacteriota bacterium | reverse complement strand
ATCACCGAGAAGATGCCGAGCTCGGTATACGTAGGATCCCGTCCGAGGATTTTCCTCACCCGCTCGTATTCCTGCGGTGAAAGGCCGTGCTCGGCCGCCAATTCCGGGGTGATCTTCGGGTCGGGCCTCATTGCTCACCCGGTGTACCACCCGACACGGCCGGCTCTTCCTTTTCGATCGGGCCGGGACACCGCCTTTTTCCTTCGACGAGGGGGATTAAAACAAAAACCGGACCTAAAAGCAACGATGATAGAGCCCGCCAGCTGAATCCGGACCACCAAAGGAGAGACCACGACTGCCCTCTCTTTGCAGGAAAAAAAGAGGGGGTGGGTGACGTCTTGGTTGCGCGGACCGTGTCGATCCCACATAATGGTGCCATGAGAATCGGGGTGGTCGTCTTTCCGGGGTCGAACTGTGACCACGATTGCTATCACGTCCTCAAACACACCCTGGGACAAGAGTGCCGTTTCATCTGGCACCGGGAACGGTCAGTGCACGGCCTGGACGCGGTGGTGATACCCGGTGGTTTCGCCCACGGAGATTACCTCCGGGCCGGAGCCATCGCCCGCTTTTCGCCGGTCATGGAGGCGGTCAGGGAGTTCTCCGACCGGGGGGGGGCGGTCCTCGGGATCTGCAACGGTTTCCAGGTCCTTTTGGAGGCCGGCCTCCTGCCGGGGGCAATGCTGCCCAACCGCGACCTGAAGTTCATCTGCCGCTCCGTCCACCTCCGGGCGGAAAAAATCGACACTCCGTTCACTTCCCTCCTGCAGCCCGGCCAGGTGCTCCACCTTCCGATCGCCCACCACGACGGGAGCTATTTCACCGATCCTGACACACTCGCCGGCCTTGAGCGCCACCACCAAGTAGCGTTTCGCTACTGTGACGAGGCGGGCGCAGTGACGGAGGGGGCCAACCCCAACGGGTCGGTTGGGAACATCGCCGGGATTGCGAATCAGCGCGGGAATGTCCTGGGGATGATGCCCCATCCGGAGCGCTGTGCCGAGCCGATTCTCGGCGGGGAAGACGGGCGGCTCATCTTCGAGAGCCTGATACACTCTCTGGCCTCCACAGACGCTCGCTGATTTTCTTGCCCTTTCGTCATCCCGAGTACAACCTAATGTGTCATCCCGAGCGAAGTCGAGGGATCTTGAGTCTTTCAGATTCCTCGACTCGGCCCTTGGGCCTCCCTCGGAATGACAAATTGCGAACCCCCAGCCCGGAGTATTCACGAAATCCATAACGTGGACACCCCGTCCTTCATGGCGGGGAGGAAACGTTCTCCTTGGTATTCCCGATTCTCAAATCCCCCTCAATCCCCCTTTCTCAAAGGGGGAAGTATTTGGATTACCTTTTTTCAAAGGGGGAAGTCTTTGGTTCCCCTCTTCATTATGGGGGAAGTCCTTGGTTCTCCTCATCAATAAGTGGGAGCCCTTGGCTCCCCTCTTTAGCAAAGAGGGGCCGGGGGAGATTTGACGCCCTTGGGGTTGAAAGCCCCACTCTTCAGAGCGGGGTAATTTACTCGATGTCGTAGCGGTAATCTTCGATTACCGGGTTGGCGAGGAGGCGGCGGCAGATGGCGTCCAGCTGCGCAGCGGCTTCTTCCCGGCTCCCGGCATCCAGTTCCACCTCGATGTACTTCCCGTAGCGCACATCGGTGACTGCGGTAAAATCCAGTTCGTGCAGGGCATGCTGGATAGTCTTCCCCTGGGGATCGAGCACCTGCTTCTTCAGGGTCACGAAAACTCCCGCCTTCATTCCAGGAATCCTCCTTGCCACTCCTTACGAGAAAGAAGCCCTTTCAATCCCCCACCCTCACTGGAAAATATATTCAGTGTCATTATGCCACTTTTCACCTCTCGATAGACAACGCCGAGTCATGTCGCTGCCATCACCCGCCGGTGGACCTCCTGGTAGGCTTCACCTATCTTCCCGAGGTCTCTTCGGAAACGATCCTTGTCGAGCTTTTCGCCGGTGGCGCTGTCCCAGAGACGGCAGGCGTCCGGGGTAATCTCGTCCCCGAGGAGGATTTCCCCTTCGCGGCCCCCTACCCGGCCGAACTCCAGCTTGAAGTCCACCAGCCTTATCCGCCGGCGGGCGAAAAAATCGATCAGAAGCTCGTTCACCCGCCGGGCGAGTCCTTCAATCGTCTTCAATTCCGGGGCCGTACAAAGGCCGAAAACCAGGATGTGGTCGAGATTGACCATCGGGTCGTGCAAGGCGTCATCCTTGTAATAATATTCCAGGATCGGAGAGGGTAAAGGCTCGCCTTCCTCCCTCCCCAATCGGGCGGCGAGACTCCCGGCCACGATGTTGCGCATGACCACCTCCAACGGGATGATTTCCAGGCGCCGGACAAGCATTTCCCGGTCGGAGAGCTCGCGGACAAAATGATTGGGCACACCTTTTTCGGTCAGGTATTGGAAGATGCGGCCGGAGATCTGATTGTTCAGGATCCCTTTGTTGGGGATTGACCCGCGCTTCGCGGCGTCAAAGGCCGTGGCGTCATCTTTGAAGTACTGCACCAGAAAGCAGGGATCCTCGACGGTGTAAATTATTTTCGCCTTCCCCTCATGGATTTTCTCCAATGGCTTCATCGCGCGCTCCTCCCGAAGAGACGGCGGTAGATGATATCGGACCACCGCAGGGCACGGCGGGGGTCGAATGCCGCCCGCAGCTCTTGAGAGGTCAGGGTCCCGGACACCTCGGGAACGGCGGCTAACAGATCCACCAAAGGCCGCCCGGTCCTCATCGACTCCATCGCGCAGCCCTGGACTATTTTATAGGCCTCCTCCCGTCGCAGGCCTTTTCTGGCCAGAGCCAGCATCACCGATTCAGAGTGAATCAGCCCCCCGGTCAAACCGAGGTTGTACGACATCCGCTCGGGGTGCACCACCATTTTTTCAACCAGGTATGTCATCCGGTCCAGCATGTAATCCATGAGGATAGAGGCGTCCGGAAGGATAATCCTCTCCACGGAAGAATTGGAAATGTCCCGCTCGTGCCAGAGGGGATTGTTCTCCAGGGCCGCGACGGCGTACCCCCGCATCACCCGGGCCAACCCGCAGATCTGTTCCGATACAATGGGGTTTTTCTTGTGCGGCATCGCCGAGGATCCCTTCTGTTCACGGGAAAAGGGCTCTTCCACCTCTCCGACCTCAGTCCGCTGCAGGTGCCGAATTTCGATGGCGAATTTCTCCAGTGAGGTGGCCAGCTGCGCCAGGGCCAGGAGGTAATCGGCGTGCCGGTCGCGCTGCACAATTTGGGTCGAAATGGGGTCCGGTGTCAGGCGGAGTCTCCGGCAGACCTCGCGCTCTATTCCGGGGTCGAGGTGGGCGTAGGTCCCGACCGCCCCGGAAATCTTGCCCACCGCCACACTCTCGCGCGCCCGCTGGAGGCGAACCAGGTTCCGTCTGGACTCCTCGTACCAGGAGCAGAGCTTGAGGCCGAAGGTGATGGGTTCGGCGTGCACGCTGTGGGTCCGCCCGACCATGGCGGTGCGTTTGTGTTTCCGGGCCTGCTTCCGGATGGCGCTCAAAAGCTTGCGGGTGTCGGCAATCAGAAGATCCGCGGACTCCCTGAGGAGCAGTCCGAGGGCCGTGTCAACCACATCGTACGAGGTGAGTCCGAAGTGCAGAAAACGGGACTCGGCCCCGATCGACTCCCCGACCGCGGTTAAAAATGCGATCACGTCATGCTTCACCCGGGTCTCGATGGCATTGATGCGGCGGGTGTCTATCTTCGCGCGGGAGCGAATGGCGGAGGCGGCCTTCTTTGGTATCCATCCGCGCCGGGCCATGGCCTCCGCCGCCAGAATTTCCACTTCCAGCCACTTCCGGTAACGGTGTTCCGGCCGCCAGATCCCAGTCATTTCAGGACGGCTGTATCGTGAAATCATTGACTGACCATGCGTGATTCGGCCCTTCCCGGACGGTTCGGGGCCATGGAAACTACTTTGTCCGGCCGGGCCACTGCGAGGCTCACTTTCCCGCACATCCTGTACCTCTGCAACACCGCGGCCGCCGTCCGGCTGGCCAGGTCGGGGCGGTTGTTCGTCTCCGAGAGGTGCGCCAGGACAACGCCCTCAAGGTCGTCGTGGAGCACCCGCTCCAGGAGCTTTCCGGCCTCGGCATTGGAGAGGTGACCCCTCTTGCCGCGAATGCGCTGCTTGAGCTCCCACGGGTAAGGGCCGCTCGCCAGCATCTCCGAATCGTGGTTCGCCTCCAGCACCAGGAGGTGGCAGGCGGAAAGGTGCTGCACGCTCAGGGCGGTGGTGAAACCCATGTCCGTAGCCACCCCGACTTTCACCCCGCGGTGGGAGAGGGTGAAAGCCACCGGGTCAGCGGCGTCGTGCGGGATGGAGAAGGGGCGGACTGTGATTTCGCCGACCTGAAATTCCCGGCCGGGTTTGAAAGTGCTTCTCTCCGGGAGTGGGCCGAGGCGGCTGCTTCCCGCCGCCAGCGCCCCCTCGGTGAGATAGACCGGAAGCCGGTAGCGCCTCGCCAAAACCCCGACCCCCTGAATATGGTCGGAATGCTCGTGCGATACCAGGATCGCCTCGAGCCCCTCCGGCCGGTAACCCGCGGAATCCAGGCGGTGAATTATTTCAGCTCCGCTCACGCCGCCGTCGATTAGAACCCGTGTGCGGCCGGCCTCCGCCAGGAGACAATTTCCGGCGCTGCCGCTCGCCAGAATGCAGATCTTCAGGGGATTGACCGCCCCCGCTACGGAGGCCCCCCCACGCTCTGAAGGAAACTCCCGGGAGATGGAACCGGCCCCCCGGTCACCGTGGAATTGACCCTCCCGGGGGGTCCGCGGCGGCAGGCCGGTTCGACGCCTCCGCGGCGGCAAACATCTCCAACATTACTTCCTCGATGCCGGACTGTATCTCGGCATCGCTGCTCTCGCCGAACTTGCGATACAGACCGAGAACCCTCCCCTCCCGGTCCACGGTGATGATGATCGGTAGAAAGTCTATCTTCATGGCCCGGGCCACCCAGTTCGACTCGTCATAGAGGATGGGGAAGTTTATTTTTACCCCCTTCTTTTTTTCGTAACCCGCGATAAAATCCCGCACTGTCTGCTCACCCTTATTATATTCTCCGTCGGTGTTGATGGATATCACCTTGAGCCCGGCAGCATCGTATTTTTCCTGGAGGGCAATCATGGCGTTGAACTTGGCGATACAGGCCTGGCAATACATCGACCAGAAGGCGAGGACAATCTTTTTCCCGCTTTTGACGAGGGCAGGGAAATCCAGGTCTCGGCCGTGAAGGTCTTTGGCCCGGAAGGCGGGGATCGGGTCGCCGGTCTTTACCTTCCCCATGGGAAGGATGTACATCTCGACATCGGATGACCCGGCGAATGCCGCCGGAGGCGAGAACGCAGAGAGGGTAACGCTCGCCAGAAACACTCCAAAGACCACCGCCCT
>JAUVQV010000043.1 GCA_030597995.1 Candidatus Rokuibacteriota bacterium | reverse complement strand
TGGGGGCGGCGGTGGGGTGGCTCGTGTACGCCCGGGTGGGAGTGCCTGATGCTCTCCTGGACAGTGGCTTCATGCCGGACTCCTGGATGTTGATCGTGATCTTCGTCTGCGCTCTCGTGGGGCTGCTTTTAGTGCAGTTTATACGCTCCCTCGGCTCATTTCTCATCGGGGCGCTCTTGGGATTTTTGATAGGGAAAGCCCTTTTTGGCCGCGGTATTTTACAGGAGCCGCTAGCCCAATGGTGGGGTCTGTCTCCCCTGGAGGCAATATTGACGGCAATCGGCGGAGGGGCCTTGAATCTGGTGAGTGAAAAAAGCGGGGTAATCTTGATGACCGCATTTCTGGGAAGTTATTTTGTGGGCACGGTTCTCCCCTGGAAGTACTTTGCCTGGATTATGTTCGGAATCTCGGCCCCGCTTCAGTGGTGGATACAGGCCGGTCGCCCCAGGAGGCTGTCGCGTTCCAGGGAGGAAAGACAGCCGTTGGAATAACATTGCGACGGCGCAATGAAACCCGGGTGTAAAAGGACTTAATGACTAATTAATGCGGTTTTAAGGTGTCGAGCTCGCTGAGGCTGGTACCGTCAAGGAAACCGGTGATGGTGTCGCCGAGCTTCATCCAGAGGGAATTTGTCATGTATTCCTCTACCCGCAGGGATTTATGGCTGTCTCCCAGCGTTCCCTCGATACTGACAACGGGATACATGGGTTCTCCCACCGCCCGGAGTACTTCTCCGATACTTATGTCTTTGGGGTCCCGGTTCAATTTGTATCCTCCACGCGGCCCTCGGACGCTGGTGACAATCCCCTGCTTGCGGAGATGGACGAAGAGCTGTTCCAGGAAGTTGAGGGAGATGTCCTGGTCTTTTGCGATAACCGAGAGTGGTGTCGGCTTGTCTTTGGAGTACTTGGAAAGGCAGAAAAGAGCTCTCACAGCATATCGAGCTTTAGTTGTCAACCGCATCTTATACGCTCCTTCCCGGTTAGGTCATGGGCCCTAGCTCACTCTACTATAAATATTAATTATTTTGACGGAAATAGTCAAGAGAATTTTTTCAGGACTTTCCCCATTTGTTATTCGGGGGTCAGGACTCGCCGGGGAGTGTCCCCAGCACCTCACGACACATAAATACAAAATGGTGGGAATGTTATGAAAAATTTTCCAGGAGAAAAATTCGGGAGTGGGAAGAGTGGGAAGAGGGACAGGAAGAAGGGACGGGGGGCGGCACGCGCCCCCCGCGTAGGAAGGGGTTTGATTTACTGTGAGGAGGGATTTATTGACGCCTCTTTGGGCGAAGGAGGGGCGAGATAGAGATGCTCCCGGAAACGGGAGAGGTTGTGAGCACCGATTCCCTGGACTTGCCGAAGTTCGTCCATGTTGTCGAAACCGTTTTTTTGGGCCCGCAACTCGATAATGCGGTGGGCCAGCACCGGCCCGATGCCGCGGAGGGAAATCAGCTCCTCCTCGGTTACCGCGTTGAGGTCGAATTTGACGCGTTCGCTTTCAGGGATTCCGGTGACTGGGGGTGCGACAGTTCCCGTTTCCGCATGGGCAAAAGGTGAGATCAGGGCGGCCGCGAGCATGACCGTCGTGATCAAAACATGCAGTTGTTTCATGATCAAATCTCCTTTCTTCAGGCTGCAGAGTTAAGGTTTGTCAGAAAAGCCGATACCATCCGTCGTATGTTTACCACCTCCTTTCCCTCTGTTCTTACCCCGACTCACCCTCGACGGGTCGATCACTGTCAGGTGCAGATTGCGTGCCATCAGAATGAAAGATTGCAATAACACCATGTTAGGAAGTTGCGATCGATGAAAGCCGGAAATTCCTGTTCCGAGAGGGGACACATTGCGAAGCGAGGTGTATCGGACGGCTCCACTGTGGAGTCCGCGAAGGTAGGAGGAGCGTGGGAGAGGGTGCATCCGGAAATGAGGTATGATATGTTGTCGGCATGAGGGTAGCCTGGTGAAAGAAAAAAGAGCGCCCGTCGCCGCCAGGATCCGGGTGGGCCTGATAACCCTCCCCCCGGAGGGGTGGGAGATCGGCGAGAAGGTGGAACGCTGCATGGTCACGACCTGGGCGCGGCGGGTGCCGCTTGAAATTCTGATGTTCCGGATCGGCGCAGATCCCGTGGAGCTGGCCGGGTTGCTCCGGCGGCTGGTGGATCGGGAGGGACTCGAGGTGATATGCACCGTCGGCAGGAGCGGACATCGCGCGGAGGATTTCACCCCCGATGTAACGCGGAAACTCCTCCATCGTTCCCTGCCCGGTTTCGAGGAGAGAATGTACCTGGCCGACCCTCGCCGCCCGGAGGATTTGCTCTTTCGGGGGGCGGCCGGCATCCGAAAAACTACCCTGATCATCAATCTCCCCGGAAGGATGACCCGTGTCCGTGAGATCGTGCGGTTTTCCGCCCCGGTCCTGGCTCACGCCCTGGAGAAGATAGCGGGGAGCGAGTCCGAGTGCGGCGAGAAAAGAGCGAACCCGTGAGTGGGGGACTCTTTGTCACCTTTGAGGGGACCGAAGGGACCGGGAAGAGCACCCAGATCCGGCTCCTCAAGGAGGCTCTGATCCGGGCGGGGAGGCGGGTGGTCGCCACGCGCGAGCCGGGGGGCACCAGGCTGGGGAAAGGGCTGCGGCAGATCCTCCTCGGTCTGGAATATCGGGACATATCCCCCGCAGCCGAACTCTTCCTCTATCTCGCTGACCGCTCTCAACATCTCGCGGAGGTTATTGCACCGGCCTTGGAGGGGGACGGGGTGGTTCTCTGCGACCGGTTTGCCGATGCCACCCTGGCCTACCAGGGGTATGGACGGGGACTGGACCTCGATTTTGTCCGCCGAGTGCACCTCCCGTCTGCCGGGCAGAAGCCGGACCTGACGATCCTCCTGGACCTGGATGACGTCGGTGAGGGGTTGCGCCGTTCCAGAGGCCGCCACGCACGGGAAGGCACGGATGGGATAGAAGATCGATTCGAGCGGGAAGAGATGGAGTTCCACCGCCGGGTTCGTCATGGATACCTGGAATTGGCGGCGGCGGAGCCGGGACGGATCAAGATCTTACCCGCGGACCTCCCCGCTTCCGAGCTGCATCGGAAAATACTGGAGCTGGTGCAGGATATTATTTCAGTCCGGTCGCGATGAACCCCGAGCCACATGTGGTCAATAATCACGACCTTGAGACCAGCTCGCAAAATTGTAAGGGGCGCAGGCAGGGCCGGCGGGGACAGGAGCGAGAGGACACATGTCTCTGGCGCAGGTCATAGGTCACTCCCAGGCGTTGAAGGCCCTCCGGGGGGCTCTCCGAGACGGTACCGTAGGGTCCGCCTACCTCTTTTTCGGCCCGGAGGGGGTGGGGAAACAGACCACGGCGCTGGAGTTTGCCCGGGCCCTGCTCTGTCAGGCCGGGCAGGAGGATTCCTGCGGCCGCTGCGACTCCTGCCGCCACGCCGGCTCCGATACGCACCCCGACCTGATGCTGGTGGCTCCGGAAAAAAGGTCTCTGAGCATCGGGCAGGTCCGCAGGCTCCAGAAATCCTTGTTCCTGACACCCTCCTGGGGGAAACGGAAGGCGGCCCTGCTCGATCACGCGGAATCCATGAGGATTGAGGCTGCCAACGCGATGTTGATGACCCTGGAAGAACCGCCACCGGGAGCGGTGATCATCCTCATTTCCTCCAACCTGGGAGCTCTGCCGGCGACGGTAATCTCCCGCTGCCGGAAGGTCGGTTTCGGACTTCTCGAGGCGAGCGAGGTGGAGCAGGTGCTTCTCCGGAAGGGGTGGGCGGGACCGGCCGCCAGAGAGGGGGCAGCCCTGGCGGAGGGCAGCCCGGGTCGGGTATTAACCCTGGATGGTGATTCCTGGAAAAAAAGGCGCACGGAACTGGGGCGGCTCTTGGAGAGTGTCATGGCGGGAGACCGGGGTGCCGCCCTGGGCTTCGTAGAGGGTCGGTCAGAGACCAGGGAGGGGGTCGAACTCGACCTGCAGATTCTTCTGAGCTGGGTACGGAGAATGGTCCGGCGGCGGCTCGGACTCAGCGGTTTGTCCGAGGAAGACATTCCCCCCGGCCTGCGGGAACTCGATTTGGGGGCCCTGGACGGGCTGATGGGCCGGCTCATCGAGACCCAGCGTCTGGTCGACGGAAACAGCAACGTGAAGCTGGCCCTGGGATCTCTCTTTCTGGAATGGACGCCGTCTCCCTCCCGGACCGGCGAGGAAGCCTGATACGAAATCGCACTCACCTTGCCGCCTAGCCCGTAAAATTCATGATGCAACTCTAAGTGTGCCATGTCATAAATTCGGTGACGTATTATGGAACGTTATATGGCACACTCCACGGGGGTGGTCGGGGGGCGCGGCCGCCCCCCGGCGGGGTGACAGCGCAAGGACGCGACGAAAAGGAGTGTCCTTAAGCGCCAGAGGGGCGAAGCCCCTATGGAAGTGCTCCGTTTTGGCATGAGGATACGTTATAGTATTTATGAAACGGAGCACTAAGACATGGTTACTATTGAAGAATAAAGGAAGAATTCTGATGGCATGAAAAACAAGCTGTGTTTTGCCGGGCGTAACCGGGTGAATCACGAGAGAGATTTTACGTCCTGGCAAGGCGTCGCCGGAGTGAGCGCGGAGGCGTACTGCGGTACGCCGCACAAGCGAACGAGGGCGCAACGCAGCCCGGGCGAAAAAGATCCTCGTGAATAATCCGGGCCAGGGTGATCCGTGGTTTCAGTCCCGGTGTTGTCTGTTACAATAGGGCGAATGAATGTTGGAGGGAACAACGCTGGATCATGATTGAGATCGTAAAGATACGCATTCGCGAGAGGGGAAACGTCCACGACTTTGACTGCAACCGACTGTATCTGAAAATAAGGGACCGGGTCATCGTTCAGACGAGCGACGGCCTCAGCCTCGGCACCGTGGTCTCCAACACTCAGCGCCTTGACGAGCAGTACATCAAGGGTGCGTTCAAGAAAGTACTTCGCAAAGCAACCATCCAGGACGAGGAACGCTGCGCCCACCACCGGGAGCTCCAGAAGAAGGCCGTCGAGTTCTGCCAGCACAAGATCCAGCAGCTGAATTTGCCCATGAAACTGGTGGATGTCGAATACCTATTCGAAGGGCAGAAGACCATCTTCTACTTTACCGCTGAGGGAAGGGTTGATTTCCGCCAGCTGGTCAAGGAGCTGGCGCGCGAGTGCCGCGTGCGCATCGAGATGCGCCAGATCGGTGTGCGCGACGAGGCGAAGATGATAGGAGGATTCGGAATATGCGGCCGGGGACTCTGCTGCACCAGTTTCCTCAACGAATTCGAACCGATTTCGATACGCATGGCCAAGGACCAGGACTTGCCCCTCTCCCCGGGTAAGGTCTCCGGCGTCTGCGGGAGGCTGATGTGCTGCTTGGTGTATGAGAACAAGATATACGAGGAGTTCAAGGCCGGTTTGCCCAAGGTCGGGGAGCGGATCCGGCTGCGAGAGGGGACCGGCAGAGTAAAAAAGTACAATATCTTCGATGATACTTTTTCGGTCGAAATGGAGAGTGGTGAGACCGTAAAATTACGCAAGAAGGACTGGCACCGTGGCCAGCAGCGCTCCAGAAGCTCAAAAAAACAATAGTCACTCTCCGGCACGTCGGTTCTAGGCGGAGAAGTGTGGTGTCAAAGAGTGTTGGCATCCTTGAATGCACCACACTTTTGTTCAGAGAGCCCGGAACGTCTTGACAAAAAAGAAGGTCAATTCATAATAGGAGCGTCCCCGCGGTCAGGAGCAGAACGGCAGTATTAAGGAGCACGACTTCGATGAAGATTATTCTCAAATCGGATGTGGAACGGCTGGGCAAGGTCGGCGAGGTGGTTTCCGTGGCCGTCGGCTACGCCCGCAATTATCTGATTCCTCGCAATCTGGCTGTGGAAGCGACGCCCCGCAATATGGAAAAGGTGGAGCTCGAAAATAGACAGACCGAGAAGGCCCAGCGCCTGATGCGCCAGGAAGCGGAAGACCTGGCCGGGAAGGTGGAACAGCTTTCACTGACCGTCAGCAAGTCAGCCGGTGAAAACGACCGCCTCTTCGGGACTGTGACTGCGATGGAAATTGCCGCCGCTTTGGAGAGCGAGGGGTGCAAAATCGACAAAAGAAAGATCATTCTTGACGAGCCGATCAAGACTCTGGGGATATACACCATCCCCATCAAGCTTCATGCCGAAGTGACGGCCAAGGTCAAACTCTGGGTAGTAAAAGAGTAGCCGGACAGCCATGGCCGAGGTAGACCTCGTCCTGGAGAAACTGCCGCCCCAAAATCTGGAGGCGGAACAAGCTGTACTGGGAGCGATACTGCTCGACAACTCCGTCCTCCCCCGGGTGATAGAGATCCTTCAACCACAGGACTTCTACCGCGGCGGGCACCGGCGCATCTTCGGGGTGATGCTCGACCTCTTTGAAAAGGACGACACCATCGACCTGATCACGGTCCGGGAACGTCTGGAGCAGAAAAATGAACTGGATGAAGCCGGGGGTGCGGCCTACCTCTCTTCCATGATCGATCTGGTCCCGACCGCCGCGAGGGTCCAGTACCATTCCCGGATCGTCCGGGAGAAGGCTGTCCTCCGGGGGCTGATCAGCACCGCCACCGAAATCGCTACTATGAGCTATGAGGGTTCGCGTGAGGCGGAGGTCCTCCTCGACGAGGCGGAGAGGAAAATCTTTGAGATCTCGGAAAGGAAGATCCGCCAGGGCTTCGTTCCTCTGCGTTCGATACTCAAGGAAAGCTTCAAGGTAATCGAGAGGCTCTACGAGAAAAAAGAGCTGGTCACCGGCGTGGC
>JAUVQV010000163.1 GCA_030597995.1 Candidatus Rokuibacteriota bacterium | reverse complement strand
TTGTTTTTTCCCCTGAGCCGTTGCGGGAGACGTGGAATGACAGGTACTGCGTGATAGAAGCGGTTTCGCCTTTTTTCAAACGGAGCTTGAATGTCCGACGGGGAACGCTGTCGGCTCTTATCTTTTTCTTAACGAGCAGTTTACTCGCGTAGGCGATGAAGACATCCTCCTCCATCGTCTTGGCACAGAGGTATTTGACATCGCCGTCCTGGCCGGATTCAACTACGGAGAAGTGTCTTTTGTCTCCTTCCGTAACGAGACCCTTGTTCACGATCGAGGTGTTAATCACGCTGGTGATGGTCAAGCTGGCGTCCTCATCCAACGGCGTGATGAAAACCTGCATTCCCGCGATGTTCTTGTTGTGCATGCTGATGAATCGCATTGATTGATAGTCGAATCTTTTTTTGCGGGCATCGGCGTAGTGAGTGCGCCGGACCAGGATTCCCCGACGCATGTCGAGGATGCGTTGATGATCCAGCACCTTCATTGCGACGATGCCGAGTTTTTCACCGTCGAGGCTCATCCTGATGTCGAATGGATTCGGCGCATTGATGAGTTCGGGGACCAGGGCCCTGGTCCCCTCGTAGAGTCCCGCGAAGAACGTCCCCGGCCGGCAATCGGGAGGGTGCTCTTCCAGTACGGCGCGGCTGCCGACGTATCCGTTACCCAGGGCAAATTGCGTCTCACGAACATTCTGCAACTCTGGGTCCCAGCCGGGCTCGAAGATCTGCCAATGGGCATCGGAAAGATAGTGCTCAAAAAAGTTTTTCATTTCCGGATCCGTCTTTTGCAAAGAGCGAAACGAGGGTGTCGTAATTCACTTCCCCAAGATCCTCCACGACCATGTCGGCCTCCTTGAGCCGCTCCGGGTCGTGATGTCGGTCGACGCCGATGCACCGCATCTGTGCTCGCTTGGCGGCCCTGACACCGAGAATCGCATCTTCAAAGACCACGCAGCTTTCGGGCCTAACCCCCATTTTTTCCGCCGCCATCAGGAAAATCTGAGGATGCGGCTTGCCCTTGGTGATGTCATGGCCGCTTATCTCCACCTCAATTAGTTTGACCACGCCCGTCCTTTCGAGAATATGGGGTGAATTCCTGCTGGAGGATATCACTGCCAATGTGACGCCCTTGCCACGCAGCTCCTTCATCAGTTGTATGGTAGTCTCGAAAACGGGTATCTCCTCTTTGCTGAGGCAGTCAAGAAAGTATTGTTGTTTTTTATCGGTCGCCTTCTTGAGTTCTTCTTCGGAAAGGTCTTGCAGGATAGCCCGGCCGCCATCCATACGCGGGATTCCGTCAACTTTCTCTTTGTAGTCCTGAAAATTAAACTCCTTTCCGTATTCCGCAAACATGCTTTTCCAGGCCTTGAAGTGGAGGGGGACGGTGTCGACGACGACGCCGTCCAGATCGAATATCGCCGCTTCAAAACTCATGTCCCCTCCTCTTATCACCGCGGTCGGAACTTCACGGATTACAAATATTTTCCAATTATAATGTTTTATTAACAGGCGGACAATTCTATTTCAAGGAGCCGGGCGATGTTTTGATTCGGCAGCGATAAAATTTGCCGCCGCGCGCGATCAGGGCTGCGGGGTGTCAATGTGTTTCTGTTCCCTATGGACAACGATACTGTTGGTAAAAAGGAGGGAGTTGGGTAAGAGGATGGTTTTGCCTTCATTCGCCAGAGTGGTATAGCGGAAGTCTATATGGCGGACGGTGCCTTCATGACCCGCCGCGGAAATCCTCTCTCCAACCTCAAAGGGCTCATACAATAGAATCAGCACGCCGGCGAGCAGGTTCGAGAGGGCGTCTTTGAGGGCAAAGCCGAGGGCGAAACCGGCAAGGCCGAGGCTGGCGACCAGAGCGGTGACATTGATACCGGCCGTCGCCAGGGCCGTGATAACCCCGATTATGAGCAATCCCGCATAGGTGGTCTGTCCCAGCAGCTTCAGGACATGCTGTTTATCCTGTTTGACACGGCGCTCCATACGCCGCAGGATGATCCGGGAGACTTTCGCGGCCAGCCAGGCTACGGTGAAGACGGCTATGGCCTTTGAGGACTTGATCAAGAGAGCTACCGTATAGGAGGCTGATTCTTGTGGGAGGGATTCCATGATTTCTACTGCCTGGTCAGGGTCTTTCCCTTTTTATTGCGACGTACGGCATAATACGCCTCACTCCCCGGCCTCGTCACGCCTCGGTCTGCTGTGTTCTGTCGCTCTGAAGTGCCTGTATTTATGACGCTGTTCATATATCAGCTGTCGGCTTCTTTTGCAATCGAAATCATATGTGGAAAATGAACAATGAAGGCCCGGCACTTACCTATATGTTTCCAGTGCCCTGTGAATGTCCAGCATCGCCTGCGTATCCCGGGCACAGTAGCGAAGAAGCGCCTCCCGTATCGTCCCTTTGCGGTCCTCGGACACACCCGGCCGCATCAGTTCGGCATAGAGCGCCGCGGCCTCGTCCCCCGCCGTCACTTCGAGGTCGTCGAAGCCCCGCCCGGAACAGAGCGCCGGGTACACGGCCTTCAGGCTGAAGGACCCCCGGAAATCGGGATGGTAGATCCCTTCCTGTATCACCCGGCACAGATCCCACATCCGGTCGACCAGGCTCAGGAGTTCTTCGCCACGCGCCGGCACGGCCCCCGCCAGATCCCGGATGCGCTTTTCCTCATATGCGCTGTAGGTAACGATGGTGCCGGATCTGCCGAGGACGTCGAGGAGCCGGTCCGCAAGCTCGCCCCGGGGATCCTCCGATTCTCCCAGATACTCGGAATGTTCGACCTGCCCTTCCCGCCTCACCACGTGGCACGAAAACTGGATCGGGATGTGCCAGTACGGCCCCGTGCCCGGGTACCGGGGTATCGCCGGCATCCAGGTCTCGAAGTCGAGATAATGTATAGGAAATGTGGGGACCGAGAGACTCTTCGCGAGGCTCCCGGTGACCTCGGCCCGGCCCGCCCGGACCGCTCTCAGCTGCCGAAGCTGAGTGCCGCTCAGGGGAATGTCATCCGGGATATCCCTGATGAACGCCACGCCGGCCGCCGCGAGCTGTTCCTTCAATCGGCTCCCCGCCCGATAGAGTTCTCCGATGTGGTGCTCGGGGCGCTCCGGAACACACCGCCCGGTGAACGGGCACTCCCTCGGGTCATAGCAGTGGGGACCGTGATCCAGCCGCGGCGCTTCACCGGAAGACAACGCGGCCATCATTTCCTCGGCGGCCGGCCCCACCCGGGGGAGGAAATTTCGCGCTTCAGGCGTGCATTCCGCGCGGACAAAGAGGTTGTCGAGATCCGGGCACCGGCACTCGCGGTTGAGGTGCATGAGCTCGGTCCCTTTTACCCGCACCCCGGACCGCTCCAGGACATGAAGCTGCACCGCAAGATCGGGGATGTGTTCCGGCTTCACCCTGGTGGAGGACTTGACCTCCACCATCTTCCACGAGTCGTTCGAAACCTTCTCGAGCACATCCACCCTGACGTGCAGCCCATCATGCTCAAACGCAGCCTCGAAGATCGCCGGCGCTCCCGCCTCCATAGCTCTTCTCGTCTCTTCCACCGCCTTCTCTTTTTCCCACGGCCGGGCTCTGATGAGCACCCCGTCCGAAAAGTACCAGCGGGCCGCCTCTCCCACCTCATGGCCCTGGGCAAACAGATACCGTGTCCTGACATCCGGGACCAGCTCCGGCGCGTCCGGCTCGTGCACTTTCCAATACAGCTGTTTCAGGCATTGCAGCCCGGCGCAGAATTTAGTCTTGGTGAGCTGTGTCTTCCCCATTTCCGCAACAACCCTCATCC
>JAUVQV010000149.1 GCA_030597995.1 Candidatus Rokuibacteriota bacterium | reverse complement strand
CCGACCAAGGGGATGACGATGCCTTTCCTGAGTTACGGGGGGACCTCACTGGTGGTCAGCATGGCCGGGATCGGGATCCTCCTGAACATCTCTCAGCATGCCGTCTCGAGGAGAACGGAGTGAGGATTCGGTGACCGGGGAAAATGGCACAGGCCTTGGGTGTGGCAGTGGCGGGAGGTGGTACCGGGGGGCATGTATTCCCGGGACTGGCTATTGCCCGGGAGTTCCGGCGCCGAGATGCGCGCACGCGAGTGCTGTATATCGGAGTGGCCGGCAAGATGGAGGAGCGGGTGATCCCGGCCGCGGGGTTGGACTTTCGCGGGGTGAAAGTGCGGGGCCTGACCGGAGAGGGCTGGAAGAGAGGGGCCACCAGCCTGGTCCTGGCCGGGAGGGCCTTCCTGGTGTGCCGACGCCTGCTCTCCGGTTTCGGAGCCGACCTGCTGGTGGGAGTAGGGGGCTATTCTTCGGGACCGGCCGCCCTTGCGGCCCGGTCGCTGGGTATTCCCCTGGTGCTGCAGGAGCAGAACACAATTCCGGGTTTGACCAACCGACTCCTCGCCCGGGTGGCCAGCCGGATCTTTGTCTCATTCGATCCCGCCCGCGGCCATTTTCCCGGGGACAAGGTGGTGGTAACAGGCAATCCGATTCGGGAGGAGGCCCTGGCTTCTCCCGGCGAGGTCGGTCTCGAGAAGTGCTTGCGAGTCCTGGTACTGGGCGGGAGCCGCGGTGCCGGCGGTCTCAACCGTCTCGTCACCACCGCCCTGAATCGACTGGGCCTGCCGCCGGAGCTCCTGGAGTTTACCCACCAGAGCGGTGGGGAAGACCGGGAGTGGGTCGAAGCGGCGTACCACGCCGCCGGGATTCGGGTCGAGGTGCTGCAGTTCATCGAGAAGATGAACACCCGGTATGCCTGGGCGGACGTGGTGATCGCACGCGCCGGGGCCGGCACCATTGCCGAGCTGACCGCCAACGGTCGCCCGGCCATCCTGGTTCCATTTCCCCGCTCCGCCGCCGGGCACCAGGGGGCAAATGCCAGGTGGCTGGCGGAGAGGGGAGGAGCAATAGTGGTTGAGGAGACCCGGACCGAAGCTCCGCGGCAACTGGCTGAGGCCCTGGGAGGGCTGGCCCGGGACCGCGGGCGGCTCCGGGAAATGGCGGCGTGCAGCCGCCGCGCGGGGATCCGGGGCGCCACCGCCCGGATCGTTTCGGAGTGCTACGAACTGCTGGGAGTACAACGGGGGTGAAAGGAAATGGCCTATTTTAAAGTGGTATTGAAGGGCGGGCACATGGGAGCGGGGAAGAGCTACGACCTGGTGCGCTACTATGAGTCCCAGGACATGCTCAGCGCCTTCCTCAATGCCCTCTCTTTGTCCCGGGTGAAAAAGAATCCCAACGGCACCGGCATCTACTCTATCGAGCGGGTGGGCCTGGAGGAGTACTACCAGGGGAAAGAAAAAGAACGCCGTGACCCCTATCTCCACTATCGCCCGGCACCGGGGCGGAGGGCATGTATATCCAGAAGGTGAAGAATCTCCATTTTGTCGGGATCGGCGGCAGCGGCATGAGCGGTATTGCGGAGGTCCTCCTGAACATGGGCTTTAATGTGAGCGGTTCAGACCTGTTGGAGACCGCCGTCACCAGAAGGCTCCAGGTCCTGGGTGGGCGTTTTCATATCGGTCATGAGGCGGAAAATGTCCACGGGGCGCAGGTCGTAGTCTCCTCGTCGGCCATCCGTTCCACAAACCCGGAAGTAATCGAGGCGCACCGGCAGAAGATCCCTGTCATTCCAAGGGCCGAAATGTTGGCGGAGCTGATGCGGATGAAATACGGCATTGCGGTTGCCGGGGCCCACGGGAAGACCACGACCACCTCGATCGTCGCGAATGTACTGGCCGCCGCCGGCCTCGACCCGACGGCGGTGGTCGGGGGCCGGCTGGATGCGTTCGGTTCCAACGCCCGGCTCGGCCAGGGCGAGTTTCTGGTGGCCGAGGCCGACGAGAGTGACGGGACCTTCCTCCACCTCACCCCCACCTGGGCGGTGATAACCAACATCGATCGGGAGCACCTGGATTATTACTCCGACCTCGATGCCATTCTGAGAGCCTTTGTGGATTTCGCGAACAAGGTCCCCTTCTACGGAGCGGTGATTCTGGGAGTTGACGATGAAATTACTCCGGGGATCATTCCCCGGATTAACAAGAGGATAGTGACCTACGGTCTGGGTCAGGCGGCGGACGTGAGGGGCGTCGATCTGGAGTACCGCGAACATTTTTCGGATTTCAGCGTCTACTACCACGGCCGGGACCTGGGGCGCCTCCATATCGGCCTCCCGGGGAGGCACAATGTTTCCAATGCCCTGGCTGCGGTGGCGGTCGGGATGGAATTAGATCTGGCGCCGGAGAAAATTTTCTCCGCCCTGGAATCTTTCCGGAACGCCAACCGCCGTTTCGAGCTCAAAGGAGAGCATGAAGGAATTCTGGTGGTGGACGATTACGGACACCATCCCACCGAGATCCGGGCTACCCTGGCCGCCGCGACTGCCGGCTGGGGGCGGAGAATCGTCGCCGCCTTCCAGCCCCACCGTTACACTCGCAGCCGGGACCTGGCGGCGGAGTTCGTGACGGCCTTTGACGGCGCTGCCGCACTCCTGCTTACCGAAATCTACCCTGCCGGTGAGGATCCCATCGCGGGGGTGAGCGCAGAGGACCTCTACCACAGAATCCGGGAACGCCGGAAGACAGAGACGGTCTATGTTCCCGACAAGCGGCAGATCGCACCGCGACTGCTGGAACTGGCCAGGCCGGGAGATATGGTGATTACCATGGGCGCGGGAGACATCGGGAAGGCGAGCGAGGAGTTCTGCCGCCTGCTCCGGGAGAAGGAGGGTGGTGGTCGCGGTTAGTGAGTGGGAGAGGCTCTTTCGGGGGCGCCTCCGCGGACGGCTGCTGGTAGGGGAGCGGCTCTGCAACCATGTCTCTTTCCGTGTCGGAGGCCCGGCCGATCTCCTCTTTTTTCCAGCCGACGGCGATGACCTGGGTGAGGCTCTGCGCCTGGCGGCGGGGCATCGGGTACCGGTCTTTGTAATGGGCAATGGGACCAACCTCGTCGTAAAGGACGGCGGTGTCAGGGGTCTGACCATTCACCTCACTTCCCTGGAGGGGATCCGGCCTCCCTCCGCCCCACTTGCGTCCGCGGAAGGACAGGAAGTGGAGGTGTCGGCGCTGGCTGGGACACCGCTCTCCCGGGTGATCAACTACTCCGTCAGCCAGGGTCTCTCCGGTTTGGAGTTTGCGGCCGGCATTCCGGGCACGGTGGGAGGGGCACTATTCATGAACGCCGGCGCTCACGGCTCTTCGTTCGGGGATATCGTCACCTGGGTACAGTTTCTCGATTACGGGGGAGAGAAGTTTCGGGCGGAAGGCGCCGAGATCGACTTTTTCTATCGCGGCAGTCGCTTTCCCAAGGAGGGGATTGTGGTTGAGGTGGGAATGAAACTGGTCTCCCGCGGGGAAGTCCATGTCCTGGAAAAGGTCAAGACCTGCCTTTCGGAACGGGAAAAGAGGCTCCCCTTCGGGGTCGGGATGGCAGGTTCGATATTCAAAAACCCGCTCGGGGATTTTGCCGGGAGGCTGATAGAGTCGCTGGGTTTGAAGGGCTTGAGAATAGGCCAAGCGGAGGTCTCTCGGAAGCACGCCCATGTCATTGTCAATCTCGGGGGAGCGAGGGCGGCCGACATTCTGCGGCTGGTGGAGATCGTCACCGGACGCGTGGAGAAAGAGACCGGGATCCGCCTGGAGCCGGAGATCGAAATTGTGGGCGAAGAGCGAAGGAGCAGGCTGAGACCGTGAAGGAGAAGAGAGTCGGTGTCCTGATGGGCGGCCGTTCCGCGGAACGGGCGATATCCCTTCAGACCGGGGAGGCCGTGCTGCAGGCCTTGCGACGCCGGGGCTACCGCCCGCAGGCGATCGACGTCGGGTGGGAGATCGCGCGCGACCTGCGGCGGAGACGGATTGAGGCTGCCTTTGTGGCCCTGCACGGCCGCGGCGGAGAGGATGGGACCATTCAAGGGCTCCTGGAGGCGATGGGGATCGCGTACACCGGATCGGGCGTCCT
>JAUVQV010000101.1 GCA_030597995.1 Candidatus Rokuibacteriota bacterium | reverse complement strand
GGTGCTCTCTGACTCCCTCATAAACTTCCCTCGCAGGTTCATCCATTTCAGGACATCGTAATCCAGTTGTAATCCCAATTGTTGCAGGGTAATATAATCGTTATCTAACTTGAGAAGGTCCTCTTCGAATTCAAACTCGTAATCTACCTGTGCCCCGATGCGCGGAGTCAGGTCCAAAGACTTCGTCAGGCGTCCTTTGATGTTCTGGCGGTAAGTTTTCGTCTCATCCGAGAACACTCCCCGCTGAAAAACTTCCTCATGGGTTTCCTGGATTTCGTATGCGAGATCGATATCCGTCTCCCTCCAGAGTTCCGACTGGTAGGCTGCTTTGCCGATCCACTCGATTTCATCGCTGGTACTCGAAGTCGGAAGCGATTGATCATTATTGATCCCTTTCAAATCGAACTCGAAACGCAGGTTACCTACCTCTTTCTTCAGCTCCAGCTCTGTGGTCCTGGTCGAATCCTCAACCGTCTGGCGTTGGAAATCCCTCCTTTTTTCCCACTTGAACCTGGCCTCTGGCCAGAAATCCGGAGAAATCTGGAGTTCTACCAGATAATCATTAGAATATTCCTTGCTTTCGGCTGTCTCCTCAAATGCTGAAGTCGAGGTTATCACTGACTTATAGCTGGTCTTGAGCGATGCCTGAGGGCCCTTTATGGACAGCTCCAATGAGGGGGCCACCTTGGAAGTATCAGCAACCTTGGCCCCAAAATCATTTTGCAGCTCCAACTTGACGGATCCCAAAAGGTCAAAGAGGGAGGTGATGTCAGTGTCGTACTGAATCTCATACTTTTGATTGATGGAAGTGCTGGAGGTTATATTCCCTGCCAAATTTTCCTGCTCAAATGTGTAATCGAGGTCGATAGTGGTCGAGAGATCAGCGGCCACGGCGGGAAGTTGAGATAACAAGACGCCACCCAGGGTTGTAAAAAGCACTAAGATCAAGACCCTGAGTCTACACATACAAATCCCTTGCAAAAGAATAAATATTCATTTGCGGTTGGGCTTTCCCCAAAGAAAAGATCTAAAACCCTTAATTCCTATATTATTTTATAATATCTGTCAAGATTTGGATTGGATTTGATTGGCTCGATGTGGAAAAGTGTGGTCTCGAAGAGTCCTGTCATCCCGGCCAGGCGATAGCGATACGGCCCCCCGCTGTCATCCCGAGGGAGGGAGTTTCGCGACCGAGTCGAGGGATCTCGGTTTCCAGATTCCTCGACTACCGGGAAAAAGCTCCATCGGGCTTCTCTTTAGCCCGGAATCATGATATTCTCTCGGTAAATTTTCGACAATCGCCAAACAGGAGCTGGTTGCATCTTGGGGAGAAAACATGAGTTACCTCACCGGCGTCGATCCGGAAATCGCCCGCGCCATTGAGCTCGAAACACGACGGCAATCCGGGAAACTGGAACTGATCGCCTCGGAAAACTTCGTCAGCGAGGCGGTCCTCGAGGCCCAGGGATCCGTCCTGACCAATAAATATGCTGAGGGCTACCCCGGCCGGAGGTACTATGGGGGCTGCGAGTTCGTCGACATCGCCGAGACCCTCGCTCGTGAAAGAGCGAAGAAACTTTTCGGAGCCGACCACGCCAATGTCCAACCTCACTCCGGCACCCAGGCCAACATGCAGGTCTACTTCTCGGTGCTCCAACCCGGAGACACAATGATGGGGATGAATCTCGCGCACGGCGGCCACCTCTCCCACGGCAGCCCGGTGAGCTTCTCGGGCCGCTATTTTAAGATGGTGTTCTACGGTGTCGAGCGGAAGACGGAAACCATCGATTATCTGAAATTGCAATCCCTGGCCGAGGAGCATCGTCCCAAACTCATCATCGCCGGTGCCAGTGCCTACCCCCGAACCCTGGATTTCAGGAAGTTCGCGGAGGCGGCGGAATCAGTCGGGGCGCTCCTCATGGTGGACATCGCCCACATCGCCGGACTAGTAGCGGCCGGACTCCACCCTTCGCCGATCCCCCACTCCCCCCTGGTCACCTCCACCACCCACAAAACCCTCCGCGGCCCTCGCGGAGGTCTGATCCTCTGCCGCGAGGACTTTGCCAAGATCATCGATAAAAATGTCTTCCCCGGTTTCCAGGGAGGTCCTCTGATGCATGTCATCGCCGCCAAGGCGGTGGCTTTCCAGGAGGCCCTGAAACCTTCATTCAAGACCTACCAGGAGCAGATAGTCGAGAACGCCCGCGTCCTGGCCGCGGAACTTGCGCGCCTGGGCCTGCGGCTGGTGACGGGAGGTACGGACACGCACCTGATGCTGGTGGACGTCGCCGGTTTGGGCATTACGGGCAAGGAGGCCGAAGCCGCCCTGGACCGGGCGGGTATCACGGCAAATAAAAACGCCATCCCCTTCGATCCTCAACCCCCGAGGGTGACCAGCGGGATCAGGCTCGGGACTCCCGCCCTCACCACCCGGGGAATGCGAGCCGGTGAGATGGTCACCGTGGCCGGCCTCATCCACAGGGTCCTGACCCAACCCGGTCAAGAAAAGATCCAGCGGGAAGTCCTGGGGGAGGTCCAAGATCTGGTTCGGCGCTTTCCACTCTATGCCGAGCGTCTGAAAGCATTTCATGAAAAAAGCTGAAATCCTGGAATGCCGGCGCCCGTCGTGGGATCACTACTTTATGGACATCACCCGTTTCGTCGCCACCCGTTCCACCTGCCTCCGGCGGCAGGTTGGAGCCATCCTGGTACGGGACAAAAGAATTCTTTCCACCGGTTACAACGGCGCTCCCCGCGGGATCAAGCATTGTCTGGAAGCCGGCTGTCTCCGAGAGCAGCTCGAAATTCCGTCCGGGGAGAGACACGAACTCTGCCGCGCCCTCCACGCGGAGCAGAATGTCATAATCCAGGCCGCGCTCCACGGCGTCGGCATCAACAGCGCCACTCTCTATTGCAGTAATCTCCCCTGCGTGATCTGTTCCAAAATGCTGATCAATGCCGGCATCCGGAAGATCGTGTTCCATGAGGGCTATCCCGATGAGCTTTCTCGTGAGTTTCTCTCCACGGCCGGCATCGAGCTCTACAGGACCCGCCCCGGGGAAGCGCCCCGGAGGGAGGATTTGGATTGAGGTGCCCTTTTTGCACACACCCCGAAGACAAGGTCGTTGATTCCCGCACCGGCAAGAACGGTGAAGTGATTCGTCGCCGCCGGGAGTGCCTTAAGTGCCAACGGCGCTTCACCACCTACGAGCGCGTGGAGGAAATTCTACCGATCGTGGTGAAGAAAGACGGCCGGGGTGAGGCGTTCGACCGCCAGAAAATTCTTTCCGGCATCCAGAAGGCATGCCAGAAAAGGCCCGTCAGCCTGGGGCGCATCGAGGGTATCCTCCAGGAAATCGAAAATGAGCTGTTGGAGCTGGGCGAGAAGGAGATCTCCAGCAGCCGCATCGGCCAAAAAATCATGGAACAGCTCCAACTCCTGGACGACGTCGCCTATGTCCGCTTCGCCTCCGTCTACCGGCAATTCAAAGACATCTCCGAATTCATGGCCGAGCTGAAGGGCCTTCTCAACAGCAAGCATCACACTCATGGTCTCAAGCTCGAAGAGAATTCTTCCGCACCGGAGAAATAGTCCGGCGTGGAGCCCCCTCCTCGCCCTGCTGGGCGTTTTCATCCTCCTCTCCCCGGGGACCTCGGCGGGGGACGACATCCTCCGGAGCCTGGTTCCACACCTGACCACTCCCCTGGTCACACACACCTCCGAACACATCATTATATATGGTTCTCTCCAGGGCCTGCCCGGCAAGGTCCTGGAGAAGCGGATGAAGGCCGGCATTCCCCTGACCGTTGTTTTCCACCTCGAACTCCGTGAGGCCCATCCCCGCTGGCTGGACACCAAGCTGGCCTCACGGGAAATCGTTCGCACGGCCACCTTTGATAGCCTGCGCCAGGAATACCACCTCACTTACCAGGACACCGAGCGTACCTGGGAACGGACCACGAAGAGCTACCATGATCTCCAGACGCTCATAAGCGAACTCGAGGGAGAAATTGTCAGCCCTTTTTCTATCCTCCAACCGGGGAAACGCTATTACGTCAGGGCCCAAAGCCGTCTCAAGACCGAGAAAATGACTTTTCCTCTCAACTATTTGTTCTTTTTTGTGGCTCAGGGATGGACAAAATCCAAGTGGGCTACCTCCGCCCATTTTTCCATCAGCCGGGAGAATGAGCCATGACCGCCGCTGAGAAGAAAAACCGCCCGTTGAGAAACCTGGCCGCCATAGTAATTCTCTTCGCCTTGGTCATCATGCTCACGGTCCTGGTGACCTATCTCCAGGGGATTCGCTTCACTTTCCCGGTCGGCAGCAACATCATCATTGTCGCCCTGATCAACATCAACATCATCTTCCTGATGGTTCTGGTGCTCCTCGTCCTGCGGAATCTGATCAAACTTTACTTCGAACGTCGCCAGAATATCCTCGGATCCAAGTTCAGGACCCGGCTGGTCATCGCCTTTGTAAGCCTTTCCAGCATTCCGGCCCTCATCCTCTTTCTGGTCTCGCTCAAACTCATGACCAGCAGCATCCAGAATTGGTTCAATGTCCAGGTCGAGGAGTCCCTCCGCAGTTCATCGGAGATGGCCACCAGCTATTACCGCAATACCGATCAGTCTCTTTTGTACACCGCCCGACGGCTCTCGGAAGAGATCGCCAGGCAACACCTCTTTGAGAGCTACAATCGCGACCGTCTCCAGATCTTCCTCCGCGAAAAGCAACGGGATTACCGCCTGACGGCGATCGAGGTCTATTCCAGACCCGGGGAGCCGGACCTCCGCCTGAGCAACCCCGACTTTCCTGTAGCCTCCCTCCACCCGGCCGACCCGGAGCAGATTCGCGCCGCCCTGGCGGGCAGCGGCGGAACCAAGATCCAGGCCTCTCCGGACTGGGATATCTTCCGTGCGGCCTGGCCGGTAGTGAGCCCGCCGAGCCGGAAGGTGCGTGGAGTGGTGGTGGTGAACTACCTCATCCCGGACAGCCTGCGGGCAAAGATGGCCGCGGCCACAAAAACCTTTGAGAACTACCAGCAGCTGAAACTCTACCGGCTCCCGATACAGACGAGCTACAAAATGACCCTGGGGATGATCGCCCTGTTGATCACTTTCGCCGCGACCTGGTTCGCCTTCTACCTGGCCCGGGGAATCACTATCCCC
>JAUVQV010000046.1 GCA_030597995.1 Candidatus Rokuibacteriota bacterium | reverse complement strand
GGGAATGTCCCTGGCCCGGCCGCCGCAGGAGACGGTCTGCTCCCGGTCGTTCTCTTTGAGAAAATCGAGATATGCCTTCGAAAAGGTCTGGTACTTCAGGGTGGCGGTGACACGTATCTTCCCCTGTGCCCGGTCGGGGACGGTGAAGGTGTAAGGGGTGACATCCCAGTTCTGCCCGTCGGCGTAGTCGGTGTCCTTGGGATCGTGCGGAATGATGAAGGCCCCGTCCGCGGTGTAGGCTTCCTTGTTGTATCCCTTGGGAGGGATGCGGTTGTCCTTGACGATGTTGTTCATCAGAATGAAGTGGAAATGCTCATTACCGGGGATGATGACGGCCGGATCGTACCCGGAAGCCAGGGCCTCCATCTCATAGACCTTGATCATGGCTCGTCCTTCGTCCCTTATGGCCTCACCGTTGAAGTATTCGTCGCGGACGAGGGAGCCGTCTTTCATGTAGCCGCTCTCGAAGACCCGGGTGCCCGCCTCGTCCACGGCCAGGATCTGGATCCACATCTGCCTCCCCTCGGCGAATCCGGTCGGGAGTTTGTGGCCGGTTTTATTGATCACCTTCACCCTGACAGTGACTTCATCGCCGTCCACTGCGGGATCAAGAAAAGACATCTCGGCAGTGCCGGTGCGTATAAATTCCCGGTTCCGGTCCGCGGCCTCCTTCCAGAGCGCGGCCCGTGCCGGGACTTCGTCCCGGTAAGGATACGCACGCCACTTCTGATCCACCTTACCCCACAGCGTTTCGAGCACGGGGTGAATCATCCAGGTCTGAGCCCCGGTGAATCCCATCGGGCGGTGGCAGCTCTGGCAGTTCCCCTCGCGCCGAAAATCGCTCCAATACCACTCGGTGTAGGTTCGTTCGATCGGATGGGGCATGTCATCGGGGACCCGGCCGTTGACCGCGGTTCTCGTCCTGATCAGCGGGTTCGTTACGTCGTGGCAGGTGCCGCAGAAGGCCCCCTCCTTGATGAATTCGTACACCGGTCTCACTTTGTCTTTCCCGAGGCCCCCGGAGGTCCCCGAGAACGGATCTCGCGGGTCTGAGAAAAAACCTCCGATGCCGTTGGCCATTTCGCTTCCGTCAAAGAGGGACTTCCTCTTGAAATTATCCCTGACCCGGTGGCAGAAGTCGCACTGCACCCCGTCCATTTCCGCCTCCGATTCCGCGGTGAGGTCCGCGCGGCGCGGATTACCGAAACCGTGGGACGGGTTTTCGAGGATGGCCGCGCCCCAGAACTGCCCCTTCAGAAAGGGCGAAGTCTTTGTTTCGGGCTCGGAGCGGCCCTCCATCCATCCGGCCGGAGTGTGGCACCGCAGGCAGAGGTCGGCCGTGATCGGCAAGAGTTCTTCCGGCTGGAGCTTTCCGTCCCTCGGAGCGAGGCCCTCGTGGTCGAGCTCGAGGAAGGTGAGCAATTCATCGAATGTGGCGAAGTCTCCGGCCGCCCCGGTGAAAATCTCTCTGATGCTTTCCGGCCTCCGGTAGAGGTGATTGAAAAGCTTTATCACGTCCTGGTTGGCGACCGAAAGGGTGGCGAAAAACGAAGGGTCGCGCATGGCGTTCCCCATCATCGTCCCGGCCCAATCCCGGTATTCCGGCTCGTGTTTGGTCGCCCAGTAGGCCGGGGCACGAAAACCGTCGGCGATCGGTGAGAGATCCTGCCCGGCGGCGTTGGAGGCCCCGCCCGCGGCCCCGCGGGGCTGGGTGGAATCCTGCCCGGTTATCATACCCGCCGAAACCGGTGAAGATGCCCCGAGCAGGAGAACGGCAATGAGAACCGCACCCACAGACTTTGATTTCATAGCTGCCGAATCTCAGAAAAATTCTTTTGCCTATTATAGGATGCGCATGGGTTGCTCCCGGATCAATAGGCACACCTTGATCTTCCCCGGTGAGCTTTTATACCTCTGCGGCGGCTTTCCGTTCCCTCCCTCTCCCTTACATAGTTTCACTTTTTCCCACCGGCTTTCTTGATCTCCCGCTCTATCATATTGGAGAAACCCGCCAGGCTGCGGTTCGTCAGGAGCCGGCCGTTGAGGAAGATGGTGGGGGTGCCTCTGACCCCGGCCCTCCGCGCCTCCTGGAGGTCCCGGTTGATCGCGGCCATGATCTTGGGATTCTTCTTGCTTTTTTCGTAGCGTGCCATGTCGAGACCGACGGCCTGCGCAATTTCCAGGATTTTGGCCTCATTGAGGCGATTGTAGTTTTCAAACAGCAGGTCGTGAAATTCCCAGAACTTGCCCTGCTCCCCGGCGGCCAGGGCTGCCACGGCCGCCGGGCGGGCGAACTTGTGTGACGGTATAGGAAAGCTCTTGTAGACCAGCTTGACGTCCCGGGGGTATTTCTCGAGCACCTGCTCGAGGAGAGGCAACAGCCTCGCACAATACGGTCACTGAAAGTCATCGAAGACGGCCATCGCCACCGATGCCCCGGCCGGGCCCCTGAAAGGAGAACCCGCAGTACTGATCTCTTGTATGAAACTCAGGTCGATGATCTGAACGGTTTTCTTCCGTCCACTGCTGAGAAAGATCCTTTCTCCTCTCGGGGAAACGGCGATGCGGTCGGCCGGGGTGGTGAGGGTCAGGCTGTCGGTCAGCTTACCGTCCGCCGAATAGATGAAGATACGTCCCCCTTCAAGAAGCACGGCGGTCTTCTGGCCATCGGCTGATACGGCCAGATCCAGGGGGACACCCTCGAGGGGCAAGGTCTTGAGCAGCTCCCACTCCATGACTGCCGGGGCCGGGACGGCAACTCCGAGACCGAGGAGCGCCGCCCCGAGCAAGGCGGTAAATTTCCTCTTCATTCTTCTCCCTCCTTCCGTGGTATTGTGGAAACTTACCGTAAATCAATAAAAGTCGCAACTGTTGCGCGCCGTCCATGGGAGGAGGTCCGGCGACGGGTCGAAGGGTCTTCTGAGGAACGCGGAGCTATTGACAGGGGCCGGGACGCGAGGTAAAAGATCCAGGTGCGCAGGCTCCGTATCGGCATTATAGATCTGGTCGCCAAGGCCCCCACCACCTCCCTGTGGGCACGTGTGATGTCCGCCAATTTCTCGAGTATCATGCCGCAGGCTATCGCCTGCTGGTGCGAGGATGAGGGACATGACGTCACCCTGGTGTGTTATACAGGTTTTGAAAATCTCATGGAGGAGCTTCCGGAGGACATCGACCTGGTCTTCATTGGGGCATTCACGCAGGCGGCGCAACTGTCATACGCGCTGAGCAATCTCTACCGCTCGAAGGGAGCCGTCACCGCGCTCGGAGGACCCCACGCCCGCTGCTACCCGCAGGATGCGCAACGGTACTTCGACTATGTCCTGGGTTTTACGGACCGGGAGATCATCCGTGACCTTCTGCAAGATTGCTTACCGCACCGCCCCCTCGGCGTACGTCTCACCGCCGCGAGGCAGCCGGCGGCGCTCCCGGGAGTGCGCGAGCGCTGGAAGTTCATTGAGCAGATCCTGGAAAAAGCGCGCTTTTTTAAGTTGGTGTCTATGCTCGGCAGCCTGGGGTGCCCTTATAGCTGCAGCTTTTGCATCGATTCCACAGTCCCCTACCAACAGCTGGAATTCGACGTAATAAAGGAGGACCTGCGGTTCCTGCTGCAGAAATTCAAGCGGCCGCGCGTCGCCTGGCAGGATCCGAACTTCGGCATCCGATTCGAGGATAGCATGGGCCTGATCGAAGAGGCGGTGCCGCCCGGGAGGATCGACTTCATTGCCGAGACCACCCTTTCGCTCCTCACAGAGCCGCGCTTGCAGAGGCTCTCGCGAAACGGCTTCAAGGCCCTCCTTCCGGGAATAGAATCCTGGTTCGATCACGGACACAAATCGCGGACCGGCAGGAAGAGCGGGCGGGAAAAAGTTCGGCTGGTCTCCGAGCAGGTCAACACCATCCTGAGGTACATTCCGTACCTCCAGGCCAATTTCGTACTCGGTCTCGACACCGACGAGGGACCGGAACCATTCGAGTTTACGAAGCGCTTCGTGGACTCGGTGCCGGCCGCCTTTCCGGCATATTCACAGCTCTCGGCCTTCGGGCAGGCCGCGCCGATCAACCTCGAATACCAGCGCGCCGGCCGCGTGCTTCCGTTCCCGCACCATTTCCTGAACAATAACCACGCCATGAATGTGAGGCCGAAAAACTATTCCTGGCCTGAATTCTACGACCGCCTGATCGATCTCACCAGTTACTCGTTCTCGTGGCCCCGGATTCTGAAACGTCACCGCGCGACTGCGGGCACAATACCGCGCTGGATGAACTTCATCCGGGCCGTATCTTCGGAAGGCTTTGGGAGGATACGGTATTTCAAAACCGTGCGCCGCCTGCTCGATGACGACCACCGCTTCAGGAGCTATCTGGAGCAGGAGACCACAGAACTGCCTCAGTTTTACCTCGAGCAGGTGAGACAGAGCATGGGACCGATGTGGGAGTGGCTTCCAAAGGGGGCATTGTATCACGATCCCAATGCGTATCTCAAGTCGGAGGCGGAGACCTCTCTTGCTTCCATCCCGACGCCGAGCGGCACGAACTGCTAGCCATACCATTCCGGTGGAAGAGATCTTCCGGTGCTCGACGGAGGCCGGTGCAGCTCTCGGGAAATCAATGCCTCATAAACTGAATGAAGTATTTCATGTATCGCACTGATAATTATGGATAATAATAAAAATGCAACTAGGATCACGCCGTCCCGACTGCTCGTCCTGGGATTTGTGACGGTGATTCTGCTGGGGGCGGCTCTGCTCAAGCTTCCCTACTCCACCACCCACGACATCTCAACAATCGATGCCCTCTTCACCTCGACCTCGGCGGTGTGCGTCACCGGTCTGATAGTGAAGAGCACCCCGGCAGATTTCACCGACTTCGGCAAGGCGGTCATCCTCCTCCTCATTCAGATCGGGGGTCTCGGGTACATGTCCATGGCGACTTTCATGGCCCTGCTGGCGGGGAGGAAGATTGGAATTTCAGAGAAAATACTGATCAAGGAATCCCTCAACATCGGAAGTTTCGAGGGGATCGTGAGATTCATGAAGGGGATGATTATCTTTGTGCTGTTGGCGGAAGGGGTTGGGACAGCACTGCTGTATTTCAGTTTTCTCAAGGAATACTCTCACCGGGAAGCGCTCTGGCAGGGAGTCTTCCATTCCATATCGGCCTTCAACAACGCCGGCTTCAGTCTCTTCGAGGATGGCCTCGCGCGGTACCGGGGCGACGGCGCAATGAATCTCATTGTCATGACCCTCATTGTTCTCGGCGGGATCGGGTTTGTCGTGGTCGATGATCTCTACGCCCGGCTGAGGGGACATCAGAAAAAATTGATGCTGCACACGCTGATCGTCCTCGTCTCCACCGCAGTGTTGACGGCGGGCGGCGCCTTTATGGTTTATTTCAGCGAGAGGAGATACTTCTTTGCGGATGCGGACCGGAGCGGGGTCGAGGTTTTCCTCTCCTCTCTCTTTGCCTCTGTGACCACGAGGACGGCGGGGTTCAGCACCATCGATTATTCACTTCTTCAGCCGGCCACCGTTTTTCTGCTGATTCTCCTGATGATGATCGGAGCCTCGCCGGGCAGCACCGGCGGCGGCATCAAGACCACCACCTTCAGCGTGGTGATCATGCACCTGTGGTGCACAATCAGGGGAAAAAGGGACACGGTGATCTTCAGCCGGCGGATACCGGAGGAACTGGTGGCGAAATCTCTCGTGGTCCTCGCCCTGGCGATGGTCCTTGTTCCCGCCGTGACTTTTGTGATTGTCGATATAGAGCACACCGGTTTTCAGAAGACCATGTTCGAGGTGGTTTCGGCCTTTGGGACGGTGGGGCTGTCGAGCGGGGACGGGGGAGCCAGGAGTTTCAGCGCCGGTTTTTCGGGTCTCTCGAAGGGGATCATAATATTGACCATGCTGGCTGGAAGACTCGGGCCCTTGACGCTCTTTACGGCGCTGCTCAGGCAGCGTGAGGAACGGATACGCTATGCCGAGGGGAGGATCATGGTGGGATGAAAAAACATTTTGCGGTTATCGGGCTCGGGAGATTCGGTTCGGAAGTCGCGCGTGTCCTGGCGGAGAACAAGCAGGACGTGATCGCGATCGACAAGGACGAGAAGAGGGTCAAGGCTCTTGCGGACCACGTTACTCTGGCGCTCGAGCTCGACGCCACCGACGAAAAGGCGCTGCGGGAGGCGGGAATCGAGAACGTGGACGTGGCCATTGTCAGCATCGGTGAGAACACCGAGGCCAGCATCCTGGTGGTCATGATCCTGAAGGAGTTGGGGATCAAAAACATCGTGTCCAAGGCCCACAGCGAACTTTACGGGAGAGTCCTCTCCCAGCTGGGGGTGAAGCGGGTCGTGCACCCGGAGAGGGACATGGCGCAGAAGGTGGCCTACAGTCTGATCACGCCCGAATTGCTGGAGCTGATCGAACTCTCACCGGAGTACAGCATTGTGGAGATTCCAGCCCCGGAGTTTCTCTGGGATAAGGTAGTGATGGACGCCGGGTTAAGGACAGAGCACGGGATGACGTTGATCGCCATCAAGAGCAAACAGGGAGAGATCACCGAGAAGGAGTCCTGGAACATCAACCCTCTGCCTACTGAGGTGATACGAAAGGACGACGTCCTGGTGGTGCTCGGTGCCAATGAGGACATCGAGAAATTCAGCGAGGCGTGAACGTTATCGC
>JAUVQV010000119.1 GCA_030597995.1 Candidatus Rokuibacteriota bacterium | reverse complement strand
CTTTGCCGACGCGGATAGTAACTATGGCCAGCCACTGGCTGGCCGGTTACTGGTATGTGCCGCTGCTCTTCATCGCGGCCCTCGTCATGGGATTACGGCAGTATCGCCGCACCGAGGGCGGGCAGAGACTCAGCGATGCTCTCATCCTCCGGATTCCGGTCGTCGGGATCCTGGTGCGGAAAGTGGCAGTGGCAAAGTTCACCCGTACCTTGGGCACCTTGATCAGCAGCGGTGTGCCGATCCTGGACGGATTGGAGATCGTGGCCAAGACCGCCGGTAACAAAGTTGTCGAGGAAGCGGTCCTCAAGACCCGCCAGGCGATCTCCGAGGGGAAGACAATCGCGGAGCCTCTGCAGCAGACCAAGGTTTTCCCGCCGATGGTGGTCCAGATGATCGCGGTCGGCGAGTCGGCCGGAGCCCTGGATGCCATGCTGTCCAAGATTGCGGATTTTTACGACGACGAAGTGGACTCCGCCGTGGCCACTCTATCTTCCATGCTGGAGCCGTTCATCATGGTCTTTTTGGGGGTGGTCATCGGATTCATCGTCATCGCGATGTACCTCCCGATATTCAAGCTGGCCGCTGTGATCTAGTAGGTGGCAAAGGCACCGCTCCGGCACCCAGAGCGCGGCATGGAGTGGCTGAGAAAAGGGGACTACGGGGATCTCTCCGGGAGGATCAAATGGTTGATGATCCTTCGGGTGATGGTGGTCACCTTCATGCTCGGCGTCACCGTACTGCTCCACCTCAGGGAAGGGACGGAGTTCTTTTCCACCCCCTTGCGCGGCCTGTATCTGTTCATCGGTATTTTTTACTTCCTGACCATCGTGTACAGCCTCTTGTTTTCCCGCGGCGTCGATCCTTCTCGGTTCGCGGTCTTCCAGGTCGGCGTGGACCTGGTCCTGATTTCCGGTATCGTTCTCATCACCGGGGGAGTGGAGAGCCTTTTTTCAATCGTCTACTTTCTCTCCATCATCGGGGCCAGCATCCTCTTCTACCGGGTCGGAAGCTTCACCGCCGCCGGGGCGAGCGCCATTTTCTACGGCGTGGCAAGCTGGCTTCCATTCTCCACAAAGGTGTCCGGACTGGTTGACTATGAGGGGATTTACCTCTCTTTGAGCCGGACTGAGGTCGGCTACCGCATTCTTCTCACCAGCTTCGGATTCTTCCTGGTGGCTTTTCTCACCAGTTATCTCGCGGAGTCCCTCCAGCGGGCGGGAGAGGAATTGAGCGCCAAAAACACCCACCTCGCCGAACTGGAGAGGCGGAGCGAGAACATCCTCCAGAACATCTCGAGCGGCCTGGTGACCACCGATCTGGAAGGGCGGATAACCTACTTCAACCGGGCGGCGGAGCGGATTTCCCAGGTCCCGCCCGGAGTGGCGCTCGGGTCAACTCTCATGGAGGTCTTCCAGCTCAAGGAGGGATGGGATCCTTACGCCAATCTCCAGCGCCTGGAAGGCTCCCCCCTGCGTACCGAAGGGAGTCTGCGAGGGAGGCCGGAGGAGATTCTTTTCGGCATGACGTTTTCCTCCCTCCGGGACGAGGATGGCAAATTGTCAGGCGTTATCTGTTCCTTCCAGGATTTGACCCACATCAAGCGCATGGAGGATCAGATCCGGCGCTCCGATCGCCTGGCGGTAATCGGCGAACTGGCGGCCGGGATGGCCCACGAGATCCGGAATCCGCTCGCCTCACTCAGCGGCTCCGTGCATCTCCTGTGCGAGGAACTCGTCCTGGAAGAAACCAGCCGGGAATTGATGGACATTGTAAACCGGGAAGTAACCAGGCTCAACTCCATCATTACGGACTTTCTCAACTTTGCCAGCCCCCGGCCGCTTCAGCTCCAGGAGGTGGACCTCCACCGGTACCTCCAGGAGACCGCCACCCTGCTGCGGCAGTCCCACAGTCCCGGCTGTCGCATAGAAGTCGTGGCCCGGGAGGGGGAGAACTTCCTGGCGGAGGTCGACCCGCAAATGATGAAACAGGTCTTCTGGAACCTTTCCCTCAACGCCACTGAGGCCATGCCTGAGGGCGGCTTACTCCGACTCACCCTCGAAAGGCTGCCGGTGGAGGGGGGAAGCCGTTCCGGTGTGGACTGTCTCCAGATCACGTTCGCGGATACCGGTGTCGGTATTACGCAGAAGGAAATGGAGAAAGTTTTTACACCCTTCCACTCTACGAAAGAGAACGGCACCGGACTGGGGCTGGCCATCGTCTTTAAGATTGTAGAGGCACACCGGGGCCGGGTCGAGATCGAGAGCCAGGTCGGCGAAGGTACCACCTTCCGGGTCAAGGTTCCCTCCCGGCAGGGCGTGACGGCACTCACCCCCCTCTCGTCGGGGGAGCTGGTATGACCGAAAAGACCCGGATTCTGGTGGTGGATGACGAGATGAGCATGCGCCGGGTACTCTCTATTATGCTCCGCAGGGAGGGGTGTGAGGTGGAGACGGCGTCCGGCCGGGCCGAGGTGGAATCGCTGCTGCGGGAAAAACAGTATGATTTCCTGATTTCGGACATGAAGATGCCTGATATCTCCGGGCTGGAGGTTTTGAACCTGGCGCGGGAGCGAAATCCCGAGGCCAGGATGGTAATTATTACCGCGTACCCTTCCACCGACACTACTATCCAGGCCATTCAGAAAGGAGCCCTGGACTACATTATCAAAGAAGGGGATTATCTGGAGAAGCTCAGGCATATCGTTCGGGATGCTCGCCTGAAGGGGAGAGGCCACGCTCCCTCACCGACCCTGCTCGAGGTCAAGACGGATTACAAGACCGACCACATTGTCGGCAAGAGTGGCGCCATGCTGGATATTTGCAAGGTTGTGGGGAGAGTGGCCAACCGGAAGAGCACCGTGTTTTTGACCGGGGAGAGCGGCACCGGGAAGGAGCTGATTGCCCGAGCCATCCACTATAACAGCCAGCGTCGGGACAAATCCCTGATCGGTGTGAACTGCGGAGCCCTGACCGAAACCCTGCTGGAGAGCGAACTCTTCGGACACCTCAGGGGGTCCTTCACCGGGGCGGTGGCCGACAAAAAAGGCCTCTTCGAGGCGGCGGATGGCGGAACCCTTTTTCTGGACGAGATAGGCGAAACCACCAAAGCTGTCCAGGTGAAGCTTCTCCGGGTCCTGCAGGAGGAGAAAGTGCGGCGGGTGGGGGATACCAGGGACATTACCGTGGACGTGAGGATTATCGCGGCTACCAACCAGGACCTGCAATCTCTGATCCGGAAGAATCTCTTTCGGGAGGACCTCTATTTCAGGCTGAACGTGATCCCCATACACGTCCCGGCGCTCCGGGAGAGGAAAGAGGACATCCCGGAGCTGGTGGACTACTTTGTGGCAAGATACCGCCCGCGGAGGGGGATACCGTCCCTGGAGGTAACCCCCGAGGCGATGGAAGCTCTGGTCAACTATCACTGGCCGGGGAATGTCCGGGAGCTGGATAACGTAATCGAGCGTGTCATTGCCATGGGAGATGTAGAAAGTATATCCTTGCCGGATCTCCCCGAATTTGTCCGGCAGGGGCCCTCTCCGTCGACCGGCACTCCGGATGTGGTTCAGGATATTCCACCCGGCGGGGTGAAGCTCGAAGAGCTGGTCGATGATTACGAGAAGAGGCTCATCGTCAAGGCTCTCGAGGCTGTGGGGGGAAAGAATCCGGAGGCCGCCCGCCTCCTCAACCTCTCCGCCCGCGCCTTCCGTTATCGCCTGGACAAGCACGGGCTTTCATAGAAGCCTTCAGCTTTCAGCAATCAGCGGTCGGCATAAGTGGGAAAATCTCCAGGAGCTGAGATGTGAACCATCAATGGCGAAGGACTTACCTTAGGAGTCATACCGCCCCAGCGCTCGGCAGATTCCGGAAAGATGCGTGGTTTGGTTCGTAGCCAGGTCCGAGGCTGCTGCCTTTGAGGGAACTACGGCGATTCTGGTCTGGAGGACTGCTGCCGGCCTTGGCGGCCGGAGGTCTGGCGCGCCTCTGGTATTACCTGGACTTGAGCCGGCAGCCTTTTTTTGGCTACCCGATTGTCGACGCCTTGACCCACGACCGCCTGGCGTTGCTGATTCTGGGGGGGGAGCGGGGAGGGGTGTTCTTCCGTCCCCCCCTCTACCCCTATTTTCTGTCCGGGATTTATGCCGTCACCGGCCACTCACACCTCGCCGTGGTCTGGATGCAGTTTGCCCTGGGCCTGGCCACGATAATTCCGGTCTTCCTTCTGGCCGAGCGCTGGTTCGGAAAGAGGCCCGCGATATTGGCAGCCTGGATTCTGGCGCTCTACCCGCTCCGGATCTTTTTCGAGGGAGAGCTGCTGGCGGTCACCCTGGTGGGATTCCTCTTTGCCTGGGGGGTGTGGTTCTTATGGACCGGGGTGGAAGAGGGCTCGCTGCGGCGGTTATTCTGGTCCGGCCTCATCTTCGGGTATGGGGGGTTGGCCCGTCCCAACATGCTTCTCGTTCTCCCTTTCCTGGTGCTCGGAGCCTGTCTGGCGGGCCGGGGATGGAGGACGGCAGGGTGGGGGGGGCTGGGGGTGTGGGTGAGCGCAATTCTCCTGGCCATCGCACCGGCCACCTTGCACAACTGGGTGGCGGAACAGAGAGTGGTACCGATTGCCGCCAACGGCGGGATCAACTTCTACCTCGGGAACAGCCCGGGAGCGACGGGCAGGACCCCTCTGGCCCCCGGCCTGAGGTGGGAGAGTGTGATCCAGGAGCCGATCCGGGAGGGAAAATTCACCATTGCCGATCAGGACGGATACTGGTGGCGTCGCTCCGGGGAGGCGGTGCTCGCCGATCCGGGGCGATGGCTGGGG
>JAUVQV010000078.1 GCA_030597995.1 Candidatus Rokuibacteriota bacterium | reverse complement strand
GCGGAAATCCGCTCCCTGGCGGTCGACCATCGCCATCGAAATTGGGGAGTCGGACAGGCCCTGGTGAGAAACTGTCTCGAGGAGGCCCGCCGCCTGGATATCCACCAGGTTTTCGCCCTCACGTACCGGCCGAAGTTTTTTCAGAAGCTTGGTTTCACACCGGTGGACAAGGCTCAACTCCCTCACAAAGTCTGGCGGGATTGCCTCAAATGCACTAAATTTCCCGATTGCGACGAGACTGCCGTCATGAGGGTATTGGAATGGTAAACCGTGAGCACCACCACGAGCTCTGGAATCCCGAATACCTCGTAAACCTGGGGATGGTCTATAAAACCGGCCGTTGCCACCGGAAGGCTCGGGAGATATTTCAAAAAGCCTTGCGCTGCGATCCCAAGCACACGGAGGCCTACAAGGCCCTCCAGGGGCTTCCCGCGGAAGCGGGGTTACCGAAGCGCCGAAAGAATCTTTGGGAGAAACTCTTGGGCAAATAAGAGGCCACGCCCTAGCCCGTGTCATTCACGAGGATCTTTTTCGCCCTGGCTGCGTTGCGCCCTCGTTCACTTGTGCGGCGTACAGTAGTACGCCTCCGCGCTCACTCCGGCGACGCCTTGCCAGGACGCAAAATCTCTCTCGTGACTAACACGGTTACTTCCCGCACCTTTCCTTCTTTTCTTCTCTCGACAGTGCTCCCGGTTTGTGCTATAAAATTTTGGCGGTCGGAAACCGGCGGTCTTCCTGGGGATCTGTGGGGCTCAAGCAGGATTCGCAGGGGAAGAAAGGCGGGTTTCCCCCGGCAGAGAGGGCGCTTAGCTCAGTGGGAGAGCACTGTCCTCACACGGCAGGGGTCACTGGTTCAAGCCCAGTAGCGCCCACCAAGAAGGTCTTCGGGTCCCGCCGGGAACACGGCGGGGCTTTTCCGTAGGGGGCGGGAGTGGCGTCGGAGCGAGAGCGGGTATTGAGCGGGATGCGGCCTTCGGGTCGGCTGCACCTGGGACATCTCTACGGCGCCCTCCGGAACTGGAAGTCTCTGCAGGACGAGTATGCCTGCTTTTTCTTTGTCGCCGACTGGCACGCCCTGACCACCGAATACAATGCCCCGGCCTCCATTCGAGGAGACGGATTCGAGATGATCCTGGACTGGCTGGCTGCCGGGGTCGATCCGGAGAAGGCCACCCTTTTTATACAGTCCCGTGTGATAGAGCATGCCGAGCTCTATGTCCTGCTCTCCATGATCACTCCCCTCTCCTGGCTGGAGCGTTGTCCTACCTACAAGGAGCAGCTCGCGGAAGTCCAGGGCAAGGACCTGCACACCTTCGGCTTTCTCGGCTATCCCGCCCTTCAGACCGCCGACATAGTCATGTACCGGGCACATTGGGTCCCGGTGGGGGTGGACCAGCTTCCGCATCTGGAGCTGGCCCGGGAAATTGTCCGCCGCTTCCATCACTTTTACGGTACCGGGATCTTCCCTGAACCGCAGGCGAAGCTGACGGAATTTGCCAGGATCCCGGGAACTGATGGACGCAAGATGAGTAAAAGTTACCACAACGCGATTTTTCTCTCCGACAGTGAGGAGGAGACAGAGAAAAAAATCCTCCCCATGGTGACCGACCCGGCACGGGTCCGGCGGGCGGACCCCGGCAACCCGGACAAATGCCCGGTCTTTGATCTGCACCGCGTGCAGACCCCCGATGCGGCCCGAGCCGACCTGGATCGGGGCTGCCGCAGCGCCGGCATCGGTTGCATCGACTGTAAGAAGGTTCTGATCGACTACCTGAACACCGCACTGCAACCTCTCCGGCGCCGCCGAAAAGAGCTGGCGGCTGATCCTGAGAGAGTACATCGTCACCTCGATCGGGGGACGGAGCGTGCCAGGGCGGAAGCCGAACAGACCATGGCGCGGGTCCGGGAGGCGGTAAAACTTTGAGGCGCAACCGATGATCACGGAAGACCCCACACTGGAGACCGGATCTTTCGATGGCCTGCCGGTCCGGCTCGAGGCTTTCGAGGGACCCCTGGACTTGCTGGTGCACCTGATCCGGGAGAGCAAGGTCGACATCACCGATATACCGATCGCCGCCATAACAAGACAATATCTCGAGTATCTGGAGTTGATGCGGACGCTGAACCTGGACATTGCGAGCGAGTTTCTAGTGATGGCAGCCACTTTGGTACACATCAAATCCCGGATGCTCCTGCCGGTGCAGGAAGAAGAGGGAGTCGAGGAGGGGGAGGACCCGCGGCGGGAACTGGTGCGGCAGCTCCTGGAATACCAGAGATACAAGGAGGCCGGGGTGGAATTGCGCGATCTGGAGGAGAGCCGCAGCCGGGTTTTCACCCGGGGGAGCCTGGGACCGCCGGAGCCGCCGCGGACGGACTTTCCTCTCGAGGTTTCGCTCTTCGAACTCTTGTCGGCTTTGAAGAGGCTGCTGGAGGAATCCCCGAAGACAAAGGAGCTGGAGATCGAGCGCGAGCGCCTGAACATTGCCGAGAGGATTTCCGAGATCCTGGAATTTTTAAAATCCGCCGGGGAGGTTTCGTTTGATGAACTCTTCAAGGAACGCCGGGAGGTGGGGGATATCGTGGTTACATTCCTGGCCCTCCTGGAGCTGTTACGACTCCGCCTGGTGTCGGCGCGGCAGGCAGAGCCATTCGGAACCATCGCCCTCAAAGCGACATAACCGTATGGTTCCTGTCGGCAAGGCAAGAATATGGAGCAGTTGAGAGACATCCTGGAGGCCCTGATCTTTGTGCACCGCGGAGTTCTCAGCCCGAGGGCCATGGAAGAGGTGCTCCACGAAGATTTCTCCCACGAGCAGATCCGCGAGGCGTTGACGGCTCTGAAGGCGGAGTATGAGAGCCGCGGCGGCGCTCTCGCACTGCTGGACGTGGCCGGAGGCTATCAGTTCGGCACCCGGGAGGAAATGGCGGAGTGGATCCAAAAGCTCGACTATTACCAGCACCACCGGCACCTCTCGCGGCCGACTCTGGAGACGCTGGCGATAATCGCCTACAAGCAGCCGATCACCCGCCCGGAGATAGAGGCCCTCCGGGGAGTGAGCGTGGACGGGATCGTCCGCAACCTGCTGGAAAAAAAGCTCATCCGGATTCTGGGCCGAAAGGATGTCCCCGGCAAGCCGATTGTTTTCGGGACCTCCCGGGAATTTCTCCTGCACTTCGGCCTCAACAGCCTTTCGGACCTTCCGTCTCTCAAGGAATTCGAGGAGCAGGCACCACCGGCCGAAGACCGGGAGGCGGAGGGGATTCTTCCTTTCGAAGAGGGTGGAGAAAGTTCGCCGGAGCCTCCGGAGCAAGAAGGGCGAGACGTCACCCTCCCGGAATGACGCGGCGGTCCCCCTCCAGCATGAGCTCAAGGAGCGAGGGGAAGAGAGTAACTCGCCCCGGCTTGCTACGAAGTCCGGAGGCGGCACCTATGAGGCTGCAGAAGTTTCTCTCCCGGGCGGGGATCGCATCCCGCCGGGCGGCCGAGGTCCTCATACGGTCGGGGCGGGTGTCGGTCAACGCGCGTGTGGTCAGTGAGATGGGGACCACCGTCGCCCCCTCACGGGATGCGGTGAAAGTGGACGGACTCCCGGTTCTCCTTCCGGAAGCACACCGGTATCTCATTCTCAACAAACCCCGGGAAGTGGTGTCCACTATGGCCGATCCGCAGGGGCGGGCGACGGTCAGGCATTTCCTCCCGGCTCCGGCGAGCGGGTTGTTTCCTGTCGGCCGTCTGGACTGGGACGCGGAGGGGGTGCTCATTTTCACCGATGACGGTGACCTTGCCCACCGGCTCTCGCATCCTCGCCATGGAGTCGAGCGGACCTACCACGTCAAGGTGCGCGGGGAAATAAACGAGAAGGCCCTCCGGCGCCTCCGGTCCGGGTTGCGCCTGGAAGATGGACGGGCTCAGGCGGAGGACGTGCGACAGCTCCGCACTACCGGGACGAATTCCTGGATCTCTCTCACCTTGCGGGAGGGCCGGCACCACGAGGTAAAGCGCCTCTGCCGGGCGGTCGGACACCCCGTGCAAAAGCTCCGGCGGATTTCACATGCCGGCCAGAAACTAGGCCCCCTCCAACCCGGGGAGTGTCGCTCCCTTACGCCTTCCGAGGTAGCCCGGATCCGGCGCCAGGTGAAGGTCTGACAATGCACCTGGTGTATCTTTCCCTCCTTTCGGCAGTCCTCACGACAGCGAGCTTTCCTCCCTTTGACTTGGGCTACCTGGCTCTGGTAGCGCTCGTTCCTCTCATGTGGGCCACCGGCAACGGGAGCGGGCGCCGGGACTTCTTCCTGGGCTGGTTGGCCGGTTGGGCGGCCTCGACGGGAATAGTGTGGTGGGTGATCAATACCATCACCCATTACGGCGGCATCAGCTGGCCGGTGGCGGTGCCCATTGTCCTGCTGATGACCCTGGCGATGGGTTTTTTCTGGGCGGTGTTCGCCTGGGGGCGGGGGCGCATCCAGGCGCGCTTCCGGCGCTTTCCGGACCTCCTGCTGGCGCCGGCGCTCTGGGTCTCTTTGGAATACCTGCGGGCGAATCTCCCGGAGCTCGGTTTTCCCTGGGCCCTTCTCGGCTACTCGCAATATCTTCACCTTCCCCTGATTCAGATCTCCGACCTCTTCGGGGTCTGGGCGGTCTCTTTCCTGGTGGTCATGGTCAACAGCGCCGTTGCGAGGGCGCTGCCGTGGAGAAAACTGATGATCTCCCCGGTGCCGTCCGGAGCCGGACGGTGGGTCCCTGTCCTGGTGGCGGCAGTCATCGTCTCGGCGAACTGGGCCTACGGCGAATTCCGCCTCCATCAGAAAGAGGAGGGAGAAAAGATACTGGTAGCGGTTCTCCAGGGCAATGTGCCGCAGGAGGTCAAGTGGAAGCGGGCGTTCAAGGAAGTGACCTTCAGTCGTTACGCCGCCCTGACCCGGGAGGCGGCCGGAGGGGGTGTCGATCTGGTGGTTTGGCCCGAGACGGCGGTCCCGTTCTACTATCAGAACGAGAAGGATTACCAGGCCCGCATCGCCGACCTCGCGAGGGAGGTCAAGGCGCCGATCCTTTTCGGCTCTCCGGCCATGGAGGAGGAGGGATCGGAGGTTACCCGGAGGAACAGGGCCTACCTCGTGGGTGCCGACGGGGGTCTCCGCGGCTGGTACGATAAGCTCCACCTGGTGCCTTTCGGGGAGTACATTCCCTGGCGGCGGGTGCTCTTTTTCGCCGGGAAGCTGGTGGAGGGGATCGGAGACTTCACTCCCGGAAGAGGCCCCGTCGTCATGGGGATACCCGCCGGAAAGTTCGGGACGTTGATCTGTTACGAGGTGATCTTTCCCGACCTGGTGCGTCGGCTCGCCGGGGAAGCGGCCTTCCTGGTGAATATCACGAACGACGCCTGGTTCGGGCGGACTGCGGCCTCCCGGCAGCATTTCTCGAACCTGGTTTTCCGCGCGATTGAAAACCGCCGGCCGATAGCCCGGGCCGCGAACACGGGAATTTCCGGCTTCGTCGACTCACATGGCCGAATCCTGGGAACCTCTGAGATTTTCGTCAGGGGGCAGTACCGGGAGGAACTCACGCTCTCGGGACGCCTCACCGGGTATACCCGGTGGGGGGACATCTTACCCTGGGCCTGTTCCCTGATCGCACTGCTTCTTTTGGTGTCTTCGATGCGTGGCCGGAGGAAACACTACCCGCTCCCCCCCCCTCTAAAGG
>JAUVQV010000166.1 GCA_030597995.1 Candidatus Rokuibacteriota bacterium | reverse complement strand
TTTGAACTGTCAGCTTCAACGACTTGTTAGCCAGTTTATCTGTTTCTTTTTACGCCTTTATGCTCTTTTGGTTCTATTTATCTAATCCGTATTTGAAAGGTCGAATCAATTTGAATTGGCTCTTTGATACCTGGATGAAGAGCTCTGATGCATTTCCGTTGTTTCCTTTTTTATGTTTATAAAGAAACGCGTTGTATGTGCCATTTCCAAATCCTGGGCATGCCCTTCTAAAATCATCAATGTTAAATGGCTCAACCAATTTCCCTTTGCTTACCGCGCCGACGATTGATGAATAAACTCTATGCCTCATTTTTCTTTAATCTGGCTAATAGCATATTAGGCTGACTCAATATAGTCCAATAATACATGCATCAATCTAATACGGGAATTTCGCCATCAAACATACCAGAGTCTCACCAAAGGCTGAAAGCGTCCCCTCAAAGGTACAGGCAGTTGGGGCATTATCGAAGAGCAAGCGTATCCAAACGAAACGCAGCAATTAAAAATGGGCACAATCACGGGCACAGACGGCCTGCATCGAACCTTGTGTCGAGCGTGATAAGAGCCGTAACTCATTGATTTCATTGGTGCCTGGAGTGGGAGTCGAACCCACACGGGAGCAAGCTCCAAGGGATTTTAAGTGCCGTGCCGGCTCCGCTGCCGCACGGAAAAGAGAGGCTCGTGGATGGTCGTGCTGCGGCAGAGTGGGCAGCGGCCCGGCTTTTTGAGTCGCGCCCTCTTGCGGAAGACAAAGCCGCACTTTCCACATTCGGCCGGAGCGACAACCATCTGGTCCCTTTTACAAGAGAGCGATCTTTCCAAGTGCTCCAAGTGTCCCAGGACCTCTTTCTCAGAGGCTCGTACTGACCCGGAGATCTCCCTGATCGAAGCGGGCGGACCCTCGAGAAAAGTACGAATCTTCTGCCGCACGGTTTCACGCCTCTCTACCGGTGCAGCTGTTCTCCGATCTTTCGCTCGGCCCATAGGCGTTCACCGGGAAGGGATTCTACGCCCCGCCGGTGAAGGCGGAGGCTTTCTCCTCCACGAATTGCGAGAACTGGGTCAGGAAGCGGGGGAGGTCGAACCGGGAAACCGACTCCCTGATGACGTCCGGCGAGAAGTCTCTGTGGTGCTCCTCGAAGAATCGGACCGCTTCCAGCAGGGCCTCCACGCTCTGGGGGGCGAAGAAGATACCGGTGGGTGAGTCGCCGGCGCCCGGCCAAGCACCGGGCATCGGGAAGTCGGGGTACGGGCGGACGCTCTCTGTGACCCCTCCGCTGCCGAAGGCAATGACCGGGCGGCCGCTGGCGTGGGCCTCCAGAGGGACGATGCCGAAGTCTTCCTCCCCCGGGAAGATGAGCGCCCGGCAGCCAGCGTAGGCCTCGGCCAGCTCCTGCCGGGAGAGCCAGCCGAGGAAGCGGATGTTGTTCCCCGCGGCCCGCCTCAGGCGAGCCTCCTCCAGGCCGGTGCCGACGATCCTCAGGTCACGCCCGAGCTTGTTGAAGGCCTCGACGGCCAGGTCCACGCGCTTGTAAGGCGCAAGGGCGTTGACCATCAGGTAGTAATCACCGGGTGTGCCTCTGGGATGGAACCCTCCGAGATCCACCGGGGGGTAGATCACCGCCGCCTCCCGACCGTAGTATTTTTTGATTCTCCCGGCGACGTAGTCCGAGATGGCGGCGAAATAGTTTACCCGGTGCGTAGTCGAGACGTCCCACGTGCGGAGGCGGTCAATCAGCGGGGGGATGATCCGCCGGTTCCACCAGCGGAGGCGCCGGGGTCCGAAATACTGCTGGTACTGATCCCAGGCGTAGCGCATCGGAGTGTAGCAGTAGCAGATGTGGCAGGTGGCCGGCCCGGTGACGGCCCCCTTGGCCACGCAGTGGCTGCTGCTGATGACCAGGTCGTACCCCGAGAGGTCGAAGCCCTCCACCGCCCGGGGAAAGAAGGGCAGAAGGTGGCGGTAGTATACCCTCTTCAAGGGGAGACGCTGAATCCAGGAGGTGTGGATGTCCATCTGCTCGATGGCCGGGGTGAGGTGCCCGGGGCGGTGGATCAGGGTGTAGAGGGAGGCCCCGGGGTAGAGTCCGCAGATGGCCTCGAGGCATTTCTCACCTCCGCGCATGCCGGTCAGCCAGTCGTGGACGATCGCGATTTTCACCGGGCCTCCTCGAAGACCTGCCGGTAGGTGTCCAGCGTTTGACGGGCGGTTTCCTCCCAGGAGAAGAGGCGCGCCCGCTCCGACCCCGAGCGGGTCAGGCGGGCCCGCAGACCGGCGTCGTCCAGCAGGTTGCCGAGCGTGGTGACTAGAGAGTCGACGCTCTCGGGGGAAAAATAAGCCGCCGCCGGGCCGAGCACCTCGGGGATGGAAGAACTGGATGAGGCCGCCACCGGGGCCCCGCAGGCCATGGCCTCGAGCGGCGGGAGTCCGAAGCCTTCGTAGAGCGAGGGAAAGACGAACACCGTGGCCGCGGAATAGAGCAGGGCCAGGGTTTCCTGGTCGAGGTAGCCGAAGAGCCGGGTCCGGGTGTCGATCCCCAGGGCCCGGGCCCGGGCGCCGAGCTTCTGCTGCTGCCTATCGTCCCCGCCGACTATCACCAGGCTCAGGTCGGCGTACGGCGTCTGAAGCCGGGCGAAGGCCCGAAAGAGGAGGTCCAGGTTCTTGTGCTCCTTGGGGTTCCCCACGAAGAGCAGATAGGGCCCCTTCAAGTCCAGAGAGTGGGTCAGCCACTCCCTGACCTCGGGGAGCGGCCGGGGGGAGAAGACTTTCTCCACCCCGTTGGGGATGACGCGGATCGACTCCCGGGCCTTGGGGAAGCGGCTTATGATATCCCGCTCCGAGGACCGGGAAACGGTGATGACCCGTGAGGCCCGTCGCACCGCTCTCCCGATCATGAAGCGGGCGTACCTGCCGGCCATGGGGTAGGGGAGGTGTTTTTTAAAGAGCAGGTGAATCAGGTCGTGTATGGTGACCACCGCCGGGCAGGGGAGGCGGAAGGGGAGAGTGTAGTGCGGGGCGTGGTAGAGATCGACGCGCTGGCGCTTCGCCTGGGCGGAGAGCGCCCAGAGCTCCCGCAGGGAATAAGGGGTCGAGGGCTCCGGGACCAGAGTAATGCGCTCTCCGCGGGGGAGGAGCCCCTCGTCCCCGGGGCGGTGAAAGAGCACCCACTCCGCAGCGCCGTCCAAGTGGAGAAAATGCTCCAGGAGGCTGCGGATGTAGGTCCCGATGCCGTAGTCGGCGGCCTTCCGGGCGTCGATCCCGACTCTCATTGTCCCCTCCGGCTTCGGCTGAGGACCTCGTGGTAGACTTCGAGAGTCCGGGCGGCGGTCTTTTCCCAGGTGAAGGCGGCCGCCCTTTCGGATCCCCGGCGGCTCATGGCGGCCAGGGTCTTGGGTGCAGCCGCCAGGGACGCGATGCGCTCCGCCAGGTGCTCCGGGTCTCCCGGGGAGAAGAGCGCTCCGGCCTCCCCGACGATCTCTGGAAGAGAGGAAGTGTCGGAGGCCAGGACCGGGGTGCCGCAGGCCATTGCCTCGAGGGCCGGAAGTCCGAATCCCTCGTACTGAGAGGGAAGCACCAGAAGATCGGCCTCCCGGTAGAGCCAGGGGAGATCGTCTTCGGGAACGTATCCGAGGAGGCGGACCGCGGACTGCGGCCCAAGACGCCGGATTTCCGCTGTGACTGCTTCCCCTCCGAAACCCGGCCCCCCTGCCAGCGCCAGCTGATATTCGTCTCCGGAGCTGAAATCCCGGCGGAAGATCTCGAAGGCC
>JAUVQV010000070.1 GCA_030597995.1 Candidatus Rokuibacteriota bacterium | reverse complement strand
GATCTCCCTCAGGGGTCGCCCGGTCTTCTCGGCGAGACGGCGGCAATCCTCATATTCCGGCGCGTAACGTATACCCTCACCGCCGAAGGAAGCGACCTTCACCCGCACCGGGCCGAATTTTGTCTGGACCTCGCGCACCTCGCGCCGGAGTTTCACCCGGCCGACCCGATGAAAGCGGTATCCGAGCGTCCCGGTCTCTCGAAAGAGGATCGCCCCCAGGGCCTCCTCTTTTCCGGGGGGAACGACCAGTGTAAGCAGATGCCCGGGTCGGCCCTTCTTCATCACCACCGGAGTGACATAGGCCTCCAGGGCCCCGGCCTTCAGAAGCAGCCCCGTCAGGTAGCCGTACACCTGGGGATTGAGATCGTCGAGGTTGGTCTCTATCACGAGGACTTCTTCTTTCTCAGCCGCGGGTTCCCTCTGCCCAAGAAGCATCTGGAGGTAATTCGGGCGGGACGAATACTCCGCCTCCCCGGCACCGTACCCGGCCTTTTCCAGTCTCAGAGGGGGGAGAGAATCCAACGGGCGGCAGAGGTGGGCCACGAGGGCGGCCCCGGTGGGTGTAGTCTTTTCCCCTTCTTCTCCATCGGAGAACACCGGCCAACCCTCCATGAGACGGGCCGTGGCCGGAGCCGGGACCGGGAAGACACCATGGGCGGTCCGGACCTCGCCGGCGCCGAGATTCACCGCTGAGGCGTAGGCCTCGGTAATCTCGAGTTCTCGCCAGCCGATAAGAGTCCCCACCACATCCACCAGGGTATCGGCCGCGCCCAGTTCGTGGAAGTGGACCGTACCGGCGGTCCGGCCGTGAGCCTCCCCCTCGGCCTCGGCCAAACGCTGGAAGACTTTCTCCGACTCCTTGATCAGGGAGGGATCGAGAGAACTTGCCCGGAGGGCCTCTTTTACCGACCCCAGTGTGCGAAAAACCGGCTCCCGGCCCGCAAAAGAAGGTGTGAATTTCCGGGCTCGAATCCCCCCCCTGGCAACGGTGACGCTCTTGATCTTCAATCCCGGCAGGGGCAGACAGCGCAATCCCGACTCCAGCACCGCGGGGTCCAGACCGAGATCGAGCAGGGCACCTAAAATCATGTCACCGCTTACGCCGGAAAAGCACTTGAGACAGGCGATGCGGGTCATCGTCTCTTCTCTCCCAGGAGGTTGATCCGATGCGCCAGGGCCGCGGCCCCGAACCCGTTGTCGATGTTCACCACCCCGACCCCGGTGGCGCAGGAGTTCAGCATAGTCAGCAGCGGCGTAATCCCCCCTCCGCCCGCACCGTAGCCGACAGAGGTGGGTACCGCGATCAGGGGACGGTCCACCAGCCCCCCGACCACACTCGGCAAGACCCCGTCCATTCCGGCGATCACGATTATCACCCGGGCCCGGCGGAGCTTCCCGCGATAGTGCAAAAGCCGGTGCAGCCCGGCGACGCCGGTATCGTAAGCCTTCATGACCTGGCTGCCGAAGACCAGTAACGTCTCCGCCGCCTCCTCGGCCACCGGGATGTCCGACGTCCCGGCGGTCAAGACCAGGACCCTCCCCCGGGTCTTCCGGGCCTCCTTGCGGATGACAGTCAGCACCCGCCCCTGAGGGTTGTACGTCGCCTCCGGGAAACTTTTCAACACCTCCCGGTACACCTCCGGCCCGGCCCGGGTGGCCAGAACGTTCTCGCCGGCCCTGGCCATCCGGCGAACGATCTCGACAATCTGCCCCACCTCTTTCCCCTGGCAGAAGACGACCTCGGGGTAGCCCTGGCGCAGGCCTCGCTGGTGATCGATGGCGGCAAAGGGCAGCATCTCCACCGGCCAGTGCCTCAACTTTTCCATCGCCTCGGAGACTCCCAGGCGTCCGCGGCGAACCTCGGACAGGACCTTCCTCAAGGCCTCCCGTTCCACTCCAGCCTCCCGCACTCTCCTGTGGCCGTGCCCGTCCTCACGCTTCCTCGAGATCTTTCCACCAGAGGGGAAGCTTGGTGAGGGGATGACAACTCTCTCCCTTGACCCTCATGGTGAATATCCGCTCTACCACTTTTTCCAACTCTTTCAGCGTCCACCCGGTTCTCAACGGCCATTATACCGCATATTTCCGGAGATCGGCCATCAGCGACCAGAGCGATTCCCGCGGAGAGGGCGGCAGTTCGAAGCCCGTCGCCCGGCTCAACCGCAGGGGAAGAATACCGCAAAATTTCTTCCCCACTTCGGGAGAGAGTTCAGGCGCCAGCGCTGGAAGCGTTCCTCGCGCACGTACCAGAGCGCGATGTTGCTCACCGCGAAGGGAACAGGGTTATCCTCTCTTGAGGGGAAGGAGGACCGTAAAGGTGGTGCCCTGTCCGGGCTCGCTGCGGACTGTGATTTGACCCCGGTGAGTGTCCACCAGACGCCTGATCACAGCCAGGCCGAGGCCGGTACCCTTCCCAGGGGGCTTGGTGGTGAAAAAAGGATCGAAGATCTTCTTCAGGTTTTCCTTGGGGATGCCCTCCCCGTTATCGGTGACGGTCACTTCGACATAGCCCTCGGGAAAGTCGTGCTGCAATTTCCCGGGTTCCGGAGGGAGCGCGGTTGTGATGCGGATCTCACCGCTCTGAGACAGGGCATCCCGGGCATTCATCAGCAGATTAAGGAATATCTCCTGGACCTCGTTTTCGATTCCCATAATCGAACCGACCTGAGGATCGTAAGAACGCCGGACATGAATGTCCCTCACCAGGGACTGGTATTCAATGAAGGAGACTGCTTTGTCGAGTACGGTGTGGAGACCGATTTCCTCCTGCCTGCGGGGAGTGGGACGCGCGAACACCAGGAGGCTATTGACGATGTTGGCGATGCGCCCGGTATCTTCTTCTATCCTTTCCAGGCACTTGCGGTCCTCGTCGCCCAGCGTCCGGTTCATACCCAGGATCTGGGCATACATCATGATCGAGGTCAACGGATTGTTTATCTCGTGGGCCATCCCGGCCGCCATGATTCCCAAGGATGCCAGTTTCTCGGTCTGGAAAAACTGACTCTCCATCCGCTTCCTTTCCGATGTATCCCGGATGATGGCGGAGATTGCGACCACTTCGTCACTTTCCCCCCGAATGGTCGAAGTGGTGATGCTTACATTGACCATCTCCTGTTTACGGGAAAACAGGTTCTCCTCCAGGTTGATAATTTTCCCTTCCTGGATGGTCCGGCGGAGCAGGTCCCGGGCATCTCTCTTGCTTCCCGGTTCAAAAAGAATGGAAAATTTCCCGCCCACAACCTCTGATTCGGGGTACCCGAAGATGCTCTCTGCACTATGATTCCAGGTCTTGATTTTCCCATCGGTTTCCATGGTGAGGATGGCATCTCCGGAGTGGTTGATGAGGTTGGACAGATACTGGAGAGTCTCTCTGGCCCGGGTTTCCAGCTCTATCCGCTTACGCACCCCCTCCCAGATCAGCACCGTGCCCAGGTGTGTATTTTTGTCCCGGACTATACTGATCCGCACATCGAAGATTCCCTCCGGAGCATTTGTGAAGCGATGTTGAAAATGACCCACTCTTTTTGAGGAGCCGGTCGCCTGAGCCTTTGCCAGTCTCTCTCCTACCAGGGTGCGGGCCAATTCGGGGAAGATCTCTAAAAAGGCCCGTCCCTGAACTTCATCCTCTTTCAATCTGGTGAAACCGGACATCGCCCGGTTCCAGCTCCCGACTTTCCCGTGGCGATCGAGATACGTGATGCCGAGATCGGTACTGTTCATGATACTGTTGGAGAGGAGGGTAAGCTTTTCCAACTCCACCGAACGCAGCTGCTCCCGGGTGAGCAGCTCGTTACGCTCGAGAGCCAGGCCGGCCTGGTGGCAGAGGATCTCGAGGTGACCGAGGTCTCCGATCTGGGCTCCACGTTGAGAATAATAGCGGTCGGCTGCCAGGAATCCGAAAATCTTCTCCTTGCCGGCGATGGGAACCATCGAGATCTCCCTGACCCCGAACACCTCATTCAGGATCTCCTCCAGGCCGTCCCCGAAGCAGGATAACCGGGAGGTTTCCAGCGCCCTCGAGGGGGTATCTTCACTGATCAGGAGCTTTTCCGTATCAACCTCCGACGTGAAACGGTCCATCCACTTTTCCCGTGACCGGTACTGCAGATAAAAACGCTCCAAATCTCCGTCGAGAATCTCCTTCAGAGTCCGGTCCTTGATGGCCGCGTTGAACTCCCGCCACCTCAACACGCCGTCTTCCGACCGCTCATAAATACCCGCCGCCAGCTCCGCCCGGAGAAGCCGCTGTGGAAAATCAACCATCATGAGGATGACGCGATCCCATCCCAACCCCGCCTCGCTGACGGCACTGGTCACCACCGTTCTGAGGATTGTCTCCCGGTCCACGGCCGCGACCAGCCTCTTGGAAACCTCGCCCAGCAAGGTCAACCGGTACACGTTCTCATCCAGAAGCCGGTTCATTACGAAAATGACGTCCTGGTCGGTGATGGCATCCGCCGGGGGGAGTGAGGGGCCTTGAGTGGCCATGTTCTTGCCGACAGGTTCCGGCCTCTCACGCTCGAGCTGATTTCGGATCTTCTCCTCGAGTTCTTCCAGGGAGAAGGGTTTGATGACGTAGTCGTCTCCCCCGCCCAGGAGGCCGCGCTGGCGATCGCCTGCTCCCTTCTTCACGGTCAGGAAGATGATGTGTGTCCCACTCAGCGCCGGAACACTCTTCAGGAAACGGCACACCTGATAGCCGTCCATCTGGGGCATCATCACATCCAGGATAATCAGGTCGGGCAATTCCTTCAGGGCGATCTTGATCCCCTCCAAACCGCTTTGCGAGGTGAGGGTCCGGTAACCGTTCGCACTGAGTTTCAGGCTGATGAGCTTGGTGATATGAGGGTCGTCATCAATTATCAGGATCTTTCGTGAAGGTTCGGCCACCCTTTGCCTCCTCACATGATCTCAATGCTGATCATTAAACTTATTAATTTTATCACCCATTGACAATTCAGGGCAAGGATTTTATCGCTCTATAAGGGTTACCCAGCTCACACCCCTTGACATGTGGAGCGGAGCCGTATAAAAGAAATCTTCAAAGAGTGCTAAATCCCCTGACCGCTTATTCGAGAAAAAAGAGAGTGTAACCTCAATAACCAAAGCAGGTGGATGTGAGGAAGTGGGGTGAAAAGCCCCCGCTGCCCCGCAGCCGTGACGGGAACGAAAGCCTAAAGAGCCACTGGCATGGGTAAAACCATGTTGGGAAGGCGGGTGAGTAGGCAGCCCTAAGCCGGAAGACTCCTCCACCAGCTACGTCCACGCGGGAGGATGTCATGATAAAACGTTTTTTCTCTTTTTTTATTTCATCTTGTCATAGTAAACCTTTTCCGGTGCGCTTTTTTCCGAGGCGCTTTTTGCTTTCCTTTCCACTTCTCTTGCTCTTCGTCTCGCTCTCTCACGTCGATGGGAGAACTGCAGATGGAGATCAAGGCGCATCTGCCGTGTATGAGACCGAAGAGGTCGTCGTCACCGCAGCGCGCTACGAGAAACTGATTTCTTCCGTTCCGGCCCATGTCTCGGTGATCACGGCGGAAGAGATCAAGAACTCGACGGCGCAGAGCATTCCCGACCTCCTGAGGACCGAGGCCGGTATTCTGGTGAATGACATAGCCGGCAACCGCCGCAACCTTACCGTGGACATGCGGGGTTTCGGCGAAACCGCTGTTCTCAACACCCTCGTGCTCGTCGACGGCAGGCGCGTAAACCAGACCGACCTAAGCGGCACGGATTGGTCACTCATTCCCCTCGAGCGCGTGGAGCGTATCGAGGTCATTCGCAGCGGGGCTGGAGCGGTACTGTATGGAGACAACGCGAGCGGCGGTGTCATTAATATCATTACCAGGGAGGGGGTGAAATGGGAAGCAACGGCCGCGGCCGCCGCCGGCAGTTACGAGACCTACCG
>JAUVQV010000029.1 GCA_030597995.1 Candidatus Rokuibacteriota bacterium | reverse complement strand
GCCAGCTGGTTCGGCAGCCGTCTGAACCTGGACCTGGTCTGGATGCCCGTCTTCGAGCCCGACTCCTTCATCTCGGGAGAGCGGATCTCCTTCTGGGACTTCTCCCAGGGGAGGCGGGTCGGTCCCGAGGACGGGGCCCTCGACCCGGTGGAGCCCGGCCGGACCTTGAGAAACAGCCAGCTCGCCCTGCGTCTGTACGGGACCTCCGGGGCCTGGGAAGGGGCTCTCTACGGTTTCAGGGGCCACAGCGGGCAGCCGAAGAGCTTCGACGCGGCGGCCCGGCGCCCGTCCTTTCCCCGGCTGGAGGCCTGGGGCGCCAGCCTCCGCGGGCCCCTCTTCGGCGGGATCGCCCACTCCGAGCTGGCCTGGTACCGGAGCCTGGACGACCTGGACGGAGAGGACCCGAACGTCCCCAATTCCGAGATCCGGGCCCTGGTCGGCTTCTCACACGAGGTGGGCCGGGACCAGACTCTCGGCCTCCAGGGCTACCTGGAGCGGGCCTCCGACTTCCCAGACGTGGGCCGCACGGAGCAGGACCGCTGGTGGATCACCCTGCGCTACACGGGGCTTTTCTTCCGGCAGAACCTCATCCTCTCCTGGTTCAGTTTTTACTCCCCCAACGAAAAGGACGCCTACCTCCGGCCGAAGCTCTCCTACAAGGCCTCCGACGAAATCCTGCTCACCCTGGGGCTCAACCTCTTCTGGGGAATGGAGGACGACACCTTTTTCGGGCAGTTCGAGGACAACACCAACCTCTATACCAGGGTGCGCTACAGCTTCTGACCCTGATTCACGAGGATCTTTTCCGCCCGGGCTGCGTTGCGCCCTCGTTCGCTTGTGCGGCGTACAGTAGTACGCCTCCGCGCGCACTCCGGCGACGCCTTGCCAGAACAGAAAATTGCTCCCGTGAATTAACCGGTTACGCCCAGCAAAGAACACCAACATCGCAAACGATGCGCAAGTTCCCCGTACCACTGTTTACCAGTACTTCGACATACTTCAGGACACGCTCCTGCTGCATGAATTGCCGGCCTGGAAAAAATCTATAAAACGCAGGCCCCTCAGCACGTCCAAATATTATTTCTTCGACGTGGGCGTGGTCAGGTCCGTTCAGGGTCGTGCCGTCTCGCCCGGCACGCCGGAGTTCGGCGAGGCCTTCGAGACCTTCATAATGCAGGAGATGGTCTGCTACCGTGACTATGTATCCAATGATCCGCTCTATTTCTGGTGGTCGTCCTCCGGTTTCGAGGTGGATTTTATTGTCGGTGACCACACTGCCATCGCAGTGAAGGCCAAGGAAAACGTTTCGCCTGTAGATCTGCGGTCTCTACGAGCTCTTTCAGAGAAAGCGAAGCTGAAACAATATCTGTGTGTGAGCCTGGAGCGCCGAACCCGCCGCATAGGCCAGATCATGGTGCTTCCCTACCAGGAGTTCTTGAAGCGTCTTTGGGGAGGGGGACTATAGGGATGAGCGCCGGTTAAACCGATATTTCTTTTTACATAACGTACCGGCCCTCCCCGGAAATGCCACCTGATGATCCCCCACCTTTACAAACACATTTGTGGGACGCCAGACCTCATGAATCTGATACCAGTGACATCGGAGAGGATCTGCAGATGATCGGGAGAAAGGAGATCAGTCATTGCCCGGGAGCGAACTTCTGGATTCGGTTGTTGCCGAAGTCCACAACGTAGACGCCTCCCTCATCGTCCACGGCGACGTCGGTCGGGTAGCTGAACTCTCCGGGGCCGCTGCCCTCCGAACCGACGGCGACCAGGAATTTCCCCTTTGGCGTAAATTTCTGGATACGGTGGTTGTAGAAGTCGGCTACGAAGATCTTCCCCTCGGGCCCTACTGCTACCGCAGTGGCCGTCTTGAACCATCCCTTGAACGGACCGTGGATGTCCATGGCAAAGGGTCCTCCCCATTTCCGGAGAAAACTCCCGTCGGATGAAAAGACTTGTACTCTGTCGTTGTAGGCGTCGGCCACGACTATTGCGCCTCCCGGCAGGAGGGCCACGTCGGTGGGATAGTTGAAAAGACCGGCTCGTAATCCCTTCTCGCCGGTCTTGCCCAATTGCATCAAAAGCACGCCGTCCGGACCGAGCAGCTGGATCCGGTGGTTGTAGAAATCCGCCACGTAGAGGGTTCCGTTCTGATCAATCGCCACACCGCCCGGTGCGTCGAACTCTCCGGGGCCCGAGCCGGAGGAGCCGATTATCTCAAGCGGCTCCCCCTCAAGAGAAAATGTCTGTACTCTGTCGTTAAGGTACTCGGCCACATAGAGCACGCCGCCTTGTACATCCATGAGCATGGGTCTTGAAAGTTCGCCCAAGTCATTGCCTTCGTTCCCGAACATGTGACGGAAGCTCCCATCCCGGGTGAAGACCTGTATCCGGTTGTTTCCCCCCTCGCTCACGAAGACCTTGTCCCCGGCTATGGTTATTCCGATAGGCTCACGGAACTCACCGGGACCTTCTCCTGGCCTGCCCCAGGAAAGTACATAACGATATCCCGGCTCGCGGGGAGGTGGGAACCAGCTGCAGGAGACAAGGAAAAGTGAAGCCGTGATGATCAGGATTTTCATATGGTGGGTTTTTTCTTCCGTCACCTATATGCGGACATCAATAGACTTCACGCCTTCAACCCGCTTCAGCTTCTTCTCAACTCCGTAGGCGCAAAAGGGGCAGGCCAGACCGTCTACGGACACCGTGAGGCTCGTCACCTGAGCTTGTGTTCCGGCAGCGAAGGCCAGCAGATAGAGGACAAGAAGTACGGTCCCTGTTCTAATGCGCATATTTTACCTCCGACCCCTCACAGCACCCCGTCAGCTTGCCGTCGTTAACGACCGCGGGTACGGAGCGGATGCCAAGTTTCCTGGCCCTCGCGGCCACATTTTAGTTAAATGGTACTTTCTTCGCCTCCCCCTGTCGACAAGATAGACCCTGCACCCAGGTATAGAGTCAAGCGATTTTTCTCCCGATTCTGAAGCGGACTGGATAAACTTATTTGTACAGCGAGAACATGAACGGTAACCGGCAGGAAGTGTAGTCTATAGTGGGATGGGGACCAAACATGATGGGTTTCTGATCTTTTCCTTTGACCGACCGGGAATCTTGCTATAAATTATCAGGCAGGCCTGCATGTTACACTGAGCCCAGATGAGACTCCCCTCGGGTGATGCGGGGGTAAAAAGTGAAATTATGGCGAAAAAGGCTAACAAGGCGAAAAAAGGGAAAAAGGGCGGAAAAACCAGGAAGAGGAACACGGGTCTCTATGCCGCGATGATTGTCGTGGCGGTGGTGGCAATGGTGTTCGCCGTCCGCTACCTGCGCACCGGGGAGCCGGTCAAAGTAACGGAACGCTTCTTTCAGGGAGCGGCCGATGCGGCCATCGTCCTCGAAGAGTTCGGCGATTTCGGGTGACCGCACTGCAAGACGGTCCAGGTCGTTTTGGACCGACTCCTTGAAGAATATCAGGGCCGCATAAAAATCGTGTATTTCCACGTGACTTTCAGTGAGCGGACCTACAAAGCCGCTGAGGCCGCCCTCTGCGCGGGTGCTCAGGGAAAGTACTGGGAATATCACAAAAGACTTTTCGACCGGCAGAGACAGTGGAGCAGGACCGATCGGGTAATCCCCTATCTGGAGGTCTACGCGCGGGAATTCGACCTCGAGGTTGAGGAATTTACCTCCTGCCTGAAATCCGGAGAGATGTCGAAGTATTTAAAGCAAGATCAGGCCGAGGCCAGGGCCCGAAAGGTGCGGACCACTCCGACCGTGTTCGTCGGAGACCGGAGGATCGTGGGCGCCAAGGAGTTCTCTCTCTACAAGGGCGTGATTGACAAGCAGCTTCAGAGCCGTTGAATTGATTCAGCAAGGTGTTTCAACTCTTCGCGGGTGGTCTCGATGAAAGGAATCCTTCGCTCTCCACCGTTGATGGTACTATTCAGGATAGTCACCGGGGGAGTCTTCGTTTTATCAGGATTCCTTAATCTGATCTTCCCGTCCGAGGAATTCGCGGAGGTCATACGCAGCTACCAATTGGCGCCGGAGTCACTGCTCTCCCCGCTGGCGCTTGTAATTCCCTGGATCGAAGTGTTGAGCGGCGCCTTCCTCGTGACGGGCCTGTTCAGCAGAGCGGCGGCCGCGCTGGTGGCCTTTCAGCTCGCCGGGTTTATGACCGTCCTCTCGATCGTGGTCGCGGCGGGGATCGATCTGGAAGACTGCGGCTGTTTCGCCGCTCTGGGTTTCAAGGAGACCCCACTTCAGGCCCTGATTCGAGACGCAGTTCTTTTGGCCATGGTCCTCGTCTTCATCTTCAGCCGCAACCGGTCATTTTCGCTGGACTCCCTCTTGGAGGGGAAGGGTGAAACTTGATCGCGCACCAGGCCAACACGATGCCGGCTTTCGCAGACCGCGAACGGGCACCTCCTACGATCTTTTTTCATCCAATACTAAAAGGTAAGGGATATGTCAGGGGCACTGCTTGTGATGCTTGCGGCGTTAGTCGGCGTGCCATCGGCAGCTTTTGCCGGCACGGGAACTGAAAGGGCGACCTTTGCCGGGGGCTGCTTCTGGTGCATGGAACACCCCTTTGAGGAGCTCGACGGGGTGGCCGAGGTTATTTCCGGGTACACCGGAGGGCAGAAAGAGAACCCGACCTACGGGGAGGTCTCGGCCGGTCTGACCGGGCATGCCGAGGCCGTCCAGGTCACCTACGACCCGGAGAAGGTGACCTACGACCGGCTGCTCGAGGTCTTCTGGAGGCAGATCGACCCCACGGATGACGGCGGACAGTTCGTCGACCGCGGCTCCCAGTACCGGACAGCCATCTACTATCACAGCGAGGAGCAGAGGAGGGCGGCCGAGGAGTCCAGGGAGGCCCTGGGAAAATCCGGCAGATTCCAGAAACCGATCGTCACGGAGATTGCAAAGGCTTCGGTGTTTTACCCGGCGGAAGACTACCACCAGGACTACTACAGAAAGAGCCCCGTGAAGTACAAGATCTACCGCTACCGCTCGGGGCGCGACCGCTTTCTGACCCGGATCTGGGGAAAGGACGTGAAGGATCAGGAGCGCCTGGGGCCGGAACAGACCGGCAGGGGGTACAGAAAAATGAGCCAGGAAGAGCTGAAGAAAAAGTTGACCCCGCTGCAGTACACGGTGACCCGGGAGAACGGCACGGAGAGGGCCTTCGACAACGAGTACTGGGACAACAAGCGCCAGGGGATCTATGTCGACATCGTCTCCGGAGAACCCCTCTTCAGTTCCAAGGACAAGTACGATTCCAAGAGCGGATGGCCGAGCTTCACCAGGCCGATCGAGCCTGAGAACATCGTCGAGAAGAAAGACAGAAAGTTTTTCACGGTGCGGACGGAGGTCCGAAGCCGAGATGCCGATTCTCACCTGGGACATGTCTTTGAGGACGGTCCCGGCCCGACCGGGCGTCGCTTCTGCATCAACTCCGCCGCGCTGCGCTTCGTGCCGAAAGAAGACCTGGATAAGGAAGGCTACGGAAAGTACCGGGACCTTTTCCCTGAAAACCTCTGAGAGGTATTCCGCCGCGGCGCCGTCACCGCGGGGTCCTCAGATCCGAGAGCCGATACGGGCGTAATGCTCCTCACGCTCCTGCCGGGGCAGGGAGAGAAAATTGTCCAGCTCCGCCAGCATGGCCCCCCGCTCGGACGGCATCCGGCCGCTCACCTGGATGAAATTGTTGGCGTGGTCGCAGAGGAGATGGCTGGTAACCTGTTCGAGCTTCTCAACGAGCCGGCGCAGCTCCCGGACCGTCCCCTCCGGGGTCTGCGGGGTGAAGGCCTCCGCCCTGATGTCGGGCCAGAGCGGGGACGCGCCCTCCGCGGGACCGCTTCCCCCGTAGATCCACAGTCTGCGCACCCGGAGAAATTCCGGGTCGACCCGGTTGATCACTTCGGCGGTCCCGTCGATGTGCTCCCGCCACCGCTCGGCGCCGCCCAGTCCCAGCAGGACGTACATGGAGACCTCGATAGCCGCCGACTTAAGCAGGCTCCCGGCTTCGACGACGGTTCCGGGAGTCTGGCCCTTGCGGTGGAAGGCGAGGACCCGGCGGTCACCCGACTCCAGGCCGAGGTGGAGGCGGTTCAGCCCCGCCCGGGCGAGCGCCGACACCCCCCCGGCGCCGAGCTTCCGGACGGTGGAGGCCCGTCCGTAGGCGGTGATTCTCTTGATGTGAGGCATCCTTTCGCGGACGGCGCGGATGATCTTCACGGCATCATCGAGGGGGATGGAGAGCGGATCGGCGTCTCCCAGAAAGACCGTGTCGGAGGAGAGCCCCCGGGCGGCGAACCACTCGATGTCTCGCAGGACCTCTGGGAGGGGGCGGATCGTGAACCCCGGCTCGCCCAGGGCGGGGTAGATGCCGCAGAACTTGCAGCGGTTCCAGCCGCAGCCCCGCGTCACCCGGACCAGCATACTGCGCCACTCGCTCGGAGGGCGGATAATCAAGGTTTCCGGGCGGGAGGAGAGACGTGCCATGACCCAATAGTCGCTCCCGAATCGGAATTTTTCAACCTGTCGCGGATGGTGTCAAACCAGCGGCGGGTCTTTTAGCCCGGGCTAGATGGAATCTCGGATGGGGTCCGGGCATCGACTTTGAAATGCGCAATCGGTGCAGAAATCGCCGATCCAGAACTTGTCGAACAGCTGCTCCAGACGGCTTACCCATCGCGAATCGCGCGTGATCACGCCCAGTTCCAGGTTGCGCCGTTCAGGTTTTTTGGCGCCGAGCCCGGCGCCGGTAAAGTTGGCCGATCCGAAGTACGCGAATTCTCCGTCCACGACTACCATCTTCCAGTGAGAGCGTGGGCACACCTGCAGTTCGAGGGCTCCTTTCAGGAGAGTGGGCAATTGATCCAGGGTGTTGCGGAACGGCCGTGAGGGTATGTCGCTGTGAATGATGCGGAAACGTACTCCGGATTTCGCCATGCGGTCGAAAACCTGCAGGATCGGTCGAAACCCCCGCGCATGAGGCACATGCATGTCCTTGAGATTGGCAGTCGCGATCCAGACCGTGCGCTCGGCATGTAACACCCCCTGCTGAATCACCTTGTCGTGCAGCTCGGATCCAAACACGAGCTGGAAATCCGGTACGTTCACAATTCGTAAAGAGTCCCACGTTCTTATTGGATGTTTTCCCGACCTATCTCGTCGAGGATGTTCACTTTAGCCTCTATCATCTGCTTATGGGAAACACGCAATAATGTGGCCAGCCGACGGATCAGATAATCTTCGTATTTGTCCATGACTCCATCCGCATATATTATACGCCACAGGGATTCAACAATATTGATCTTTTCCCCAAGCGTGAAATTTTCGTTGATTTGCCTCGTGAACTGATACAGGTCGATGCTCCCTTCCCTTTCTTTCTCTGCGAATTCTTTCAGCTCGGCCCAGTCTTCATTTGTAAGATCGAATTTTTTGTTTATCAAATCTTCCAGGAGTATGGCCTCCATCTCATGAAATTCTCCATCGGCATGGGCCATCTCCAGAAGAATGACGCAGGTCGCCACCATAATGCGCTCCTTATTATCAGGCTGGGCAACAGGGGCCGGGGCGGACCCGATCAAGTTACTGAGGCGCTTTAGCATAAGATACTCCTCTTCGTTTCGACTTTGCACACTTTTCCCGTAGCATACCACGTAACCACCCTTAGCCCGGATTATTCATGAGCTGCCCTACTGCGCGTCGTGATTGCCCGCAATCTCCCCGCGTTCTCCACTCTTCTCTCCTCGACGTACTGTCATTACGTCTCGGTCG
>JAUVQV010000105.1 GCA_030597995.1 Candidatus Rokuibacteriota bacterium | reverse complement strand
GTCCGGAAAAAAGTTCAGGACTCCGGCTGTTGTTACACCTCGATAATGGTCGGCAGAATCAGCGGGCGTCGCTCCACCCGGCGGTCGATGTACCTCCGCAGGGCCTTGCGGACCTTGATTTGGACCTCTCCCCACTCGGTCTTGATCTCCGACCCGCACCCTGCCAGGACGGCGGAGACAACTTCACGGGCTTCATCGATCAGCGGCTGACTCTCACCCTCGAAGGTCACGCCCCGGGTGATGATGTCCGGCCCCGCCACCAAGTCTCCAGTCTGTTTGTTAATGCCGATGATTACCAGCAGGATGCCGTCCTGGGCAAGGCGTCGGCGGTCTTTCAGGACGGCGTCGTGAATGTCGCCATAGCCCTTTCCGTCTACCAGCACCCGGCCGGCGGTAACTTTTCCGGACAATTTCCCCTCTCCCCTTTCGAATCTGAGCCGGTTGCCGTTTTCCGCCAGGAGGATGTTTCTCCGGGGCAGGGACGCCTGCTCCGCCAGTTCCGCGTGGTGAGCGAGGTGGCGGTACTCACCGTGGATCGGGATCAGGTAGCGGGGGCGGACCGCCTCTATGAGGGTCTTCAACTCTTCACGGTTGGCGTGCCCCGAGACATGGATGTCAGCGACCTTGCTGTAGAGCACCCGGGCCCCGCGCTGAAAGAGGTGGTTGATAGTCCTGGCTATGGCCTTCTCGTGGCCGGGTATCACCCGGGCCGAGATGACCACGGTGTCGCCGGGCTGGATGGTGATTTGACGGTGATCGTTGACCGCCATCCGGGAGAGGGCGGAGAGAGGTTCCCCCTGACTCCCGGTGGTGAGAATGACTACCCGGTCGGATGGCAGGGAGCGGAGCGTGCCGGCGTCGACGAGGAGTCTGGAGGGGAGGTGAAGGCAGCCGAGTTGGGATGCGATGCGGGCGTTGGACACCAGACTGCGGCCATTGAGATGAATCTTTTTCCCCAGCTCGGAGGCTACATCCACCACCTGCTGGATGCGGTGGATGTGGGAGGCAAATGTTGCCACGATCACTCTGCCTGGTGACTCGCCGATGATTCTTCGGAACGTGGGCCTCAACGAGCTCTCGGACAAGGTGGTGCCCTCCCGCTCGGCGTTGGTGCTGTCGGAGAGGAGAGCCACCACCCCGCGGTCTCCGAAGGCCCGGAAATGCTCGAGGTCGGTGGTGCGGCCGTCGACCGGTCGGGAATCCAACTTGAAGTCTCCCGAGTGCACGAAAAGACCCGCCGGGGTGTCGATTCCCAAGCCCACACCGTCGGCAATACTGTGCGCCACCGCTACCGGTTCCACCCGGAAATCTCCCAGGGCCAAGATTTCACCCGCCTGCACGACGTGCAGATCGGCCCGCTCCTCGAGCCCGAACTCCCGCAGTTTCTCCCGGACGAGGCCCAAGGTGAGGCGAGTGCCGTAGAGGGGCGCCTGAAGCTGATCGAGAAGGTAGGGGAGGGCGCCGATGTGGTCCTCGTGGCCGTGGGTCAAAAGTATTCCCAGGATCTTTTCCCGGTGCGCCAAAAGGTAGGAGAAGTCCGGGATCACCACGTCCACACCGAGGTGCTCCTCTTCCGGAAACATCAGCCCGCAATCCACCACCAGGATCTGGTTCCGGCAATGGAAAAGAAGCATATTGAGGCCGATCTCGCCCAGACCGCCGAGGGGGAGAATGTCGAGCATCGAGGCAGAGGCGTTCATCTGAACGGGATACTAAAGGAAGGTCTCGACCCCTGTCAACCGTGTTACGCCCGGCAACATAAGGAGTTTTATCACTTAAGAGTTACCAGGTCTGAGTTGCATCATGCATTATCGGGGCTAGCCGGCGGCTGAGCATGAGGTAATCCTCGAAGCTGAGGTCCTCGGCTCTGATTGCGGCGGGAGCGTCAATCGTCTCGAGGGCGGCGGCAACAGTTTTCGCGGGGAGCGGGAATCCGGCCTTGGACAACGAGTTCAGGAATGTTTTCCGTCGCGAGCGGAATCCGGCCCGAATGAGGCGATGGAAGACCTTCTCAGCGGATGGCGCAAGGAGCGATGACGCTCGCGGGACGACTCGCACCAAGGCCGAGTCCACCTGCGGCGGGGGTGAAAAGGATCCCGGCGGTACGGTGCGTATCAGTTCCACCTCGGCCCGGTATTGAGTTGCCAGGGAGAGGGAGCCGAAGGCTTTGGAACCGTGGGAGGCCGTCAGTCTTAGGGCGACTTCTTTCTGGAACATGAGCACCATAAGGGAGAAGAGGGAGCGGTTTTCGAGCAGGCGGTCCAGAACCGCGGTGGCGATGGTGTACGGAAGGTCGGAGACCGATTTGAGCGGCGCTAAGGAATTGAGGGTAGTGAAGTCATACTGGAGGATGTCGGCCTCCACAACTTCGACCCGGCCGCCGGGGGGAAAGAGACGGCGGAGCCGCGTCAGGCACCTCCGATCGGTCTCGATGGCGATCACTCTTTTGGCTTTTTCTCCCAGGGGACGGGTCAATGTGCCGTCGCCCGCACCGATCTCGAGGACCAAGTCGGCGGGAGACAGAGCCGCGGTGCGGAGGATCGTTTCGAGGATTTCCTCGTCGCGAAGGAAGTGTTGCCCGAGGGATTTTTTGGGGCGCAGCGGGACCGGGGGGCTCACCCGCAGTCATCCTCCAGACGGCGCCTGGCTAGGGTAGCGGCCAGCGTAATGGCCGCGATAAGACTGGCCGGGCTGGCCAGATCCCTCCCGGCAAGATCGTAGGCGGTCCCATGGTCTACCGAAGTCCGGATAATAGGCAGGCCCAGGGTGAGATTCACGCCGGTGTCGAAAGCCACGGTTTTGAGGGGTATCAATCCCTGGTCGTGGTACATGGCTACTACTGCTGCGAATTCCCCGCGGGCGGCGCGGTGGAAGACGGTGTCGGCGGGGAGGGGGCCTGAAACCGCGATTCCCCGCCGGGCGGCGGCCCGCACCGCCGGCGCAATTATCCTGCGATCCTCCTCTCCCATTATTCCGGACTCACCGGCATGTGGATTCAGCCCGCAGACTGCAATCCGCTCCTCGGCGGATCCGAGATGCCGGATGGCATCCCTGGTAAGCTCGATGACATTTCGGATCCCGGAGTGCGTGAGAGAACGGGGGACCTCCCGCAGGGGGATGTGGATGGTTGCCAGGCTGACCCGGAGCGGTCCACCCACGAGCATCATGGCGTATCTTTTTGCCCCCGTGAGGGAGGCCAGCATCTCGGTGTGCCCTGCGAAAGGGCTCCCGGCTCTCCGGAGCCCTTCCTTGCTGACCGGAGCAGTGACGATGGCCTGGATCCTGCCCCGGAGAGCCAGCGTCACCGCCGCTTCGATAGCCGCGAGGGCCGCACGCCCCCCGGCGGCGGAGGGACGGCCCAGGCGAGGGGGCGCCGAGGCGCGGGGACCGCTCTCGACCAGGAGGCAAAGGCCTCTTCGTGCGACAGGCAGCGCTGAAGCCGAGGCAACCTCGAACCTCAGGCGGGAACCCAGGCGCCGGGCGGTATCTTCCAACACCCGCTTCTGGCCGATAACGAGGGGCCGACAGGCGGACCAGACCGCTCGCGACGCCAGGGCTTTGATGATGATTTCAGGGCCGATCCCGGCGGGGTCGCCCATGGTAAGGCCGACGAGGGGAATCATGATCTTCTCCTGCCGCGAATAACGTGTGTGATGTACAGGGCCGTGGCCCGTTACACAGGCTCCCGGAGCAGTTCTTCCAGAAGTGCTAAAAAATCCGTGATCTCCTCGCGAGTGATAATGAGCGGCGGGGTAAACCGTAACACCTTATCCTGGACCGCGTTTAACAAATACCCCCTCTTGAGAGCGGCGGCCACCAGAGGCTTGGCTTCGATCGACAGCTCTGCCGCCAGCAGCAGGCCACGGCCGCGCACATCGATGATGCGCGGCTGACGCTCTGCCAGGGTGACGAGCCCGGAGCGGAAGAACCCTCCCACTTCGCGGGCTTTCTCGATATAATTTCCCGCAAGAAGGTTTTCCAGGAAACCCAGGGCTGCGGCGCAGGCGACCGGGTTGCCCCCGAAGGTGGAGGCGTGGCTTCCCGGCTCAAAGGCCTCGGCCGCTTCTCCCCGGGCCAGCATGGCCCCGAGCGGGAGGCCTCCACCCAGGGACTTGGAAATGGTGATGACGTCGGGCAGGATTCCCTCGTGGTGGTGGTCGAAGAAGCTTCCTGTCCTCCCCAAGCCGGTCTGCACTTCATCGACCATCAAGAGGCACCCACGACGACGGCAGATTTCCGCTACTCCCCGCAGGTACCCCTCCGAGGGGACCACCACTCCTCCCTCCCCCTGAATCGTCTCCAGGAGGACGGCGCAGACGTCTTCGCCCGCAGCCTTCCCCAGGGCCGTCAGATCATCGTAGGGGACATAGCGGAATCCCGGCACCAGGGGACTGAACCCTTTGTGATATTTCGACTGACCGGATGCGGTAAGAGAAGCGAGCGTTCTCCCGTGAAAAGAGTTTAATGCGGTGATGATGACCGGCCGCTCCGGCCCGAAACGGTCGCTTGAAAACTTGCGAGCCAGCTTGATGGCGGCCTCGTTGGCCTCGGCCCCGCTGTTGCAGAAAAAGGCCCGCCCGCCGGGAAAATGGTCAGTTAACAGTTCCGCCAGGCGCACCTGGAGAGGATGCTGGTAGAGGTTGGAGACATGCATCAGTGTGCCGCATTGACTCCGGATGGCCTCGACGACCTCCGGGTGGCAGTGACCGAGGCTGTTGACGGCGATGCCTCCAACCAGGTCGAGATACGAATTCCCGGCATCGTCGAAGACCCGGCATCCCTCCCCGCGCACGAGCAGCAAGTGTGCCGGGTAATAGTTGTTCAGAAAAACCCGGGCCGCACGGTTCATCAGTGGTGAGCCCATGGTCGAACGCTACAGATGCCGGGATATCAACTGGCTGATCTCCTGCTTGGAATGCACCCCCACCATCTGCTCCTTAAGCTCACCGCCTTTGAAAAGGATGAGGGAAGGGATACCGCGGATGCCGTAGGTTGAGGCCGTAGAGCGGTTTTCGTCCACGTTAAGCTTGGCGATCCTGAC
>JAUVQV010000049.1 GCA_030597995.1 Candidatus Rokuibacteriota bacterium | reverse complement strand
TCATTGCCGGGGCAGGGTGGAATGAGCGCTCCCTCACTGGGGTGGGTCAAGGCGACAAACATCGTGGTCCGAAGGGCGCTCTTCGACCGCCATGCGGTCGCTCTCTCCGGGAGTGGTAGGCAGATGTATTTCTTCGTCCCCTGGCGGGGGGGGACGATGTTCGGCACCAGGTATGTGAAGCATGAGGGCCCCCCGGAGGAGTGCTCTATCACCGAGCAGGATATCAAGGAGATGGTGGACGAGGCAAACAGGGTCTATCCGGCCGCTGAGTTGAGGTGTGACGAAGTGAAGTTTTCTCATGCCGGGCTTCTGCCGGCGGCACCACATGGTGCGGTCACTGGTGACGCCCGGAGTTTGCTGAGAAGCTCGAGGATTTATGACTTCGGGAGGGAGAAGGGCCTGAGCGGCTTGATCGGAATCAACGGGGTGAAATATACCACCGCGTATCAGGTGGCCGAGAAAGCCATCGGGCTGGCAGCCACGAAACTTCGGCGGAAAATCGCAGTACTTTCCTCCGAGCCTCCCCTCGGAGGTGGCGGGGAAGGGGAAAAAGATCCGCGCGCAGGCGCCGGCCTGGAGGCCGGAGTCCTGGAACACTTGAGGTCACGCTACGGTGCCAGGTACCGCGAAGTGACGAGGTACCTGGAGGAGGACCGGTCCCTGGGAGAACGAATCACGCCGGGGCAACCTACGGTGGCGGCCGAGGTGCTCTACGGGACGGACAAGGAGATGGCGCAAAGTCTCGCTGACATTGTCTTCCGTCGCACCGGGCTTGGAGCTTTCGGCCACCCCGGCCGGGCCGCCCTTGAAAAGTGCGCCGCGGTCATGGCCTCGAGGAAGGGGTGGGGCCACAAAAGGATGGCGGAAGAGGTTGACAGTGTCGAATCCAGGTATCGGGTGTGTGGTTATGGCGGGGGGTAAGGCGGCCCCGAGGTGGCAAAACTCACGCCCTGGAAGCGTGCAACGGGAGGGCGATGGTTGAGAGGGTTGAAATGCCGGGCAGTGCTGTCGGTTCTCATAGTGGCGGTGGTCGGGTGCAGCAGCTCACCCACCGGCCCCGGCCACGACTTCGGGACCAACGACCCGAACGTCTACGTTGCTTTCGGGAACAGTATTACCGCCGGCCAGGGAGACACGGGTACCGGTTTGTCATGCCCTACCCGGGGGTCGGCCTTCGGTTACCCGCCGCGACTGGCGGCGTTCCTTGGAGCAACTGTGATAAACGAGGGGATATGTGGAACTAAATCCGAGGACGGTGTGGCGCGTGTCGGCAGGGTGCTTGCCCGGCACCGCCCCGGGCACCTCCTGATTCTTTACAGCCCCAACGATATACATACGCCAACGAGCACAATAATTTCAAACCTGCGCTTTATAATTATGTCCGCCAAGGCCAATAGCACGATTCCAATCATAGGTACCTTGACGCCGACCTTTGACAGCCATGGAAGGTGGATGCCCTTCATTAGATTCATAAATAGCAGGATCAGGGGCTTGGCTGCAGAAGAAGGGATTGAAGTGGCCGATCACTTTACCGCTTTTAATCTGGACCGCGGATTGATTAACAGCGATGGGCTGCATCCCAACAGCCGGGGCTACGACCAAATGGCCCGGACCTGGTACGCGGCGATTTAAAACACCCGCTAGCCCGCATTATTCACGAGGATCTTTTCCGCCCGGGCTGCGTTGCGCCGTCGTTCGCTTGTGCGGCGTACAGTAGTACGCCTCCGCGCTCACTCCGGCGACGCCTTGCCAGGACGCAAAATCTCTCTCGTGACTAACCCGGGAAAAAGTATCGCCCCGACCGGTTTTCTGGAGCCGCTCTTCTTTTGCTACAATAGAAGGGATGAGATTCATGGTTTCTCTCCGTCCGGCGGTCTTAGTGCTGGCTCTGGGTACGCTGGTCTTCGCGGCCTGCTCCCCACCCTCCCCGCACGGCGAAGAAACCATCGTGGTCGGTCTGGAGGCCAATCCCACCAGCCTCGACCCGAGGATGGCCACCGGAGCGGCCGCCCTCAGGATAATCCCCCTCCTCTTTGACTCCCTGGTGACTCTCGACCCCGCCGGCCGCGTGGTCCCGGAACTGGCCGTCTCTTGGGAAAACCCGTCCCCGACCGAATACCTGTTTCATCTCCGGAAGGGCGTCCGCTTTCACGACGGGCGGGAACTTGCCGCCGCGGATGTGGAGTACACCTACAACTTCGTGCGCGACTCCGACAACCACTCTCCGAATCGGGGGGCCCTGGAGATGATGACCGCGGTGGAGGCCCTGGACTCCGGCCGCGTCCGTTTCCGCCTCCGGGAACCCTTCGCCTCCTTCCTCAACAGCCTCACCCTCGGTATCGTTCCGGCCCACCTCGGCGACCGGGAGGGTTTCGCGGACGCACCGGTGGGCAGCGGGCCTTTCCGCTGGGGGGAGTGGAAGATCGGGGAGAAAATAATCCTGACGGCCAACCCGGCCTACTGGGAAAGGCGTCCGGAGCTGGAGCGGGTGGAGTTCAGGATAATCGAGAACGAAACCACCCGCCTCCTGGAAGCGGAGAGGGGAGGGGTAAACCTCCTCTGGAACAACATCCCGCCCTATGCCGTAGGTTCTCTTCGTGAAATACCGGGACTCACGGTGAGGACCCGTCCCGGAATCACCTACCAGTACCTCGGCTTTAACCTCCAGGATCCGCTCCTCCGGGACGTGGCGGTGAGGCGGGCGGTCGCCCACGCCGTGGACCGAGAGCGCATCGTCCGCCACATCCTCTCCGGACACGGCCGACCGGCGACCGGTATCCTGGCCCCGGAGAACTGGGCCTACGAACCGAATGTTCGCACCTACCCGCACGATCCCGATGAGGCCCGGCGGCTTCTCGACAATGACGGGCACGCCCCGGGGGAGGGCGGGTGGCGGTTTTCCCTTTCCTACAAGACCTCTACCAACCGGCAGGCGAACGAGACTGCGGAGCTGATTGCCGAGGACCTGGCCGCAGTCGGAATCAAGGTTGTCCGCCGCTCCTTCGAGTGGGGAACTTTTTACGGCGACATCAAGGCCGGGAACTTCCAGCTCTATTCCCTGCGCTGGGTGGGGATCACCGATCCTGACATCCTGCACTACATCTTCCACAGCCGCAGCGTGCCGCCGGCCGGCGCCAACCGGGGCCGCTATGCCAATCCCGAAGTCGACCGCCTCCTGGAGGAGAGTCGCCGCGAACTCGACACCGAGCTCCGGCGCAGGCTCTTCTCGCGACTCCAGAAGATCCTGGCTGAGGACTGCGTCTACGTGAGCCTCTGGCACCCCGACGACATCTACGCCCTCTCGGACCGCTTTGAAGGGTTCGAGGCCTTTCCGGGCGGCCAGTACACCTCCCTGAAAAATGTACGGTTGCGGCGGTGAAAAACCTCGCCCGCCGTCTTCTCATTTTGCTCCCGACCGTTCTGGGAGTGGTGACCCTGGTCTTCTTTCTCATCCACCTCATTCCCGGCGACCCGGTGGAGCTGATGCTGGGGGAGACCGCCTCTCTCTCTGATCTCGACCAGCTCCGGGAGGACCTCGGGCTGAACCGCCCCCTCGCTGCACAGTTCGGCCGGGTCCTCCGCGGTCTGGCCCGGGGAGACCTCGGGCACTCCTTTGACTACCGGAGTCCGGTCTCCCAGGTGATTCTCGAGAAGCTGCCGGCCACCGCGGAGCTGGCGCTCGCGGCGATGGCCATCGCGCTTCTGATCGCGCTCCCCCTCGGGATCGCGGCCGCCGTGAAAAAGGATTCACCCATTGACCGGGGGGCGATGCTCGGTTCCCTCCTCGGGGTCTCAATCCCCAACTTCTGGCTCGGTCCCCTGCTCATCATCCTTTTCTCCGTCAGGCTGGGCTGGCTGCCGGGCTCCGGTAGAGAGGGTCCGGCAAGCCTCATTCTCCCGGCGCTCACCCTGGGGACCGCTCTGGCTGCCATCCTCTCGCGCATGACCCGCTCCGCCCTCCTGGACATCCTGGGGGAGGACTACCTCCAGACTGCTCGCGCCAAGGGTCTTTCGGAGCGCGCGGTGGTCCTGAAACACGCCCTGCGCAATGCCCTCCTCCCGGTGCTGACGATCCTGGGGCTGCAGTTCGGGGCTCTCCTTTCCGGGGCTGTCATCACCGAGAACGTCTTCGCCTGGCCGGGAATCGGAACCCTCCTGATCCAGGCCATCCGCGCCAGGGACTATCCCCTGGTTCAGGGCTGCGTTCTGGCCATTTCCCTCTGCTATGTGGTGGTGAACTTTTTGACCGACCTCGTCTACTCCGCCGCCGATCCCCGAGTGCGGTTATGATACGGCTGGCGCGGCGCCAACCGGCCGCGGCGCTCGGCTCTTTCATCTTGGGCGTGGTCCTCCTTCTGGCGCTCGCCGGCCCGCTGATCGCGCCCGGCGACGCCCTTAAAATGCACCCTAACGAGACCCGGCAAGGTCCCACAAGCCGCCATCCTTTCGGCCAGGACAGGCAGGGCAGGGACGTGCTCTGGCAGGTGGTTCTCGGCGCTCGGACCTCAGTCCTGATTACCGTTTCGGTGGTCCTGGCTACCGTGGCGGTGGGATTGGTGCTGGGTTCCGCGGCCGGCTACTTCGGGGGGGCAATCGACGTGATCCTGATGCGGGTGGTGGATATCCTGCTGGCCTTTCCCGGGATCCTTCTCGCGATCGCCCTGACCGGGGTGCTCGGCCCGAGTCTCTGGAACATCGTCCTCGCCCTCTCGGTGTTGGGCTGGGTGACCTACGCCCGCCTGGTGCGGGCCCAGTTCCTCACCCTCAGGGAACGGGAATTCGTCCAGGCCGCGCGGGCCATCGGGGCCGGACCGGGCAGGATCATCGGGCGTCACATTCTGCCCAACGCCCTCTCTCCGGTGATCGTGCAATCCACTTTCAGCGCCGCGGGGGTGATTATCGCCGAGTCCTCCCTCTCCTTCCTCGGCCTCGGGCCGCAGGAGATCCCCACCTGGGGGGGGCTTCTCGCTCAAGGGGTGGTCTACCTCCGTTACGCCCCGCACATCGCCTTCTTCCCCGGTCTCTTTATCATGCTGACCGTCCTGGCCCTGAACCTGGTGGGTGATGCACTCCGCGACTCCCTGGACCCGAAGAGCTGACCCGATTCCGCCCGCTAAATAACGCAGGGTATTTCCATTGGTGCCGGGTGCAGAATTGGTTTGTGATTCAGGTCACAGTTGTGGGCGTGAAAAATTTGTATTTTGATAGTGAGGGGAGTACTGTAACTACAGGGGGCGATTGTGGAAGTCAAAAACGACATAGAGACCGCGGTCAAGACAGAAGTCTCCCGGATGAAAAAAGACCCGGATCGACATGCCCCTTCCTGCTGGTGTGCGCTCTGCGAGGCCGATGTCACGGCTCTGGCCCTGAATTCGCTCCCCCCGCGCTACTGTACTACGCGAAACTACGGGATCATGACCGAGAAATATATCCCGGGATCGGTTCGCGGAGCAGTCCAGGGGGCGAGCCTGAAGGTTACCCGGCGTCCCAAGCACCGTCCCGGGATCTCCGATGCCCGGCCCGCGCAGGTGCGGTTGGTAAACCTCACCTTCGAGGAGGGCTCTTCCATGGTCGGTCCACTCCTGATGCGTTCCTCCGCCCCCTGTTCCTGTCCTCAGTGCCGGTCCGACACCCTGGCCTTCGCCCTCAACCGGTATCCCCCGAAATACGGGGTGGAGTTCGGCGGGAAAAGCAATTTCCCTCCCTCCCAGAAAGACTTTGTCCGCCACGAGCTGGGTCTGATTTTGACACATGCCGCGAAGGTGGTCGCGGACCGACCGAACCACTAACCCCGGGTTATTCACGAGGATCTTTTACGCCCTGGCTGCGTTGCGCCCTCGTTCTCTTGTGCGGCGTACAGTAGTACGCCTCCGCGCTCACTCCGGCGACGCCTTGCCAGGACGCAAAATCTCTCTCGTGAATAGACCGGTTACGCTCGGCACAAAACAAATTGTCCTTCCATTGATCCCACAGTCTTCGCTTTTTTATTGCCATTCCGAGCGAAGAAGAGGAATCTGAAAAAGAAAATACCCGTTACGTCTGTCCGCCGGGAGCTTCGATTGACTCTCCCAGGCGGCGATGGTATGTTTTTTCGGGGGATCCGGAGAAGCAGATGAGATATTCCGAGGCCGTCCTGGCGAGGGTCTTTGTGGTGCGTTTGGAAGACGGCGATCGGCTTCCGGAGACCATTGAGGATTTCGCGCGGGAGAAAAAGCTTCTCCGGGGGATCTGCCTCCTGATCGGGGGGGCGGCCGGCGGAAGCCGTGTGGTGGTCGGTCCTGAAGACGGCGAGGCCGTTCCCGCCGTCCCGATGGTTTTGCCCCTGGCAGGGGTTCACGAGGTAGCGGGCGTGGGAACCATTTTTCCCGACGAGAGCGGACAGCCCGTCCTTCACCTCCATGCCGCCTTCGGCCGTGGTGAGGCCACCCGCACCGGATGCGTCCGCCCCGGCGTCGACATCTGGAAGGTCGGAGAAGTGGTCATCCTGGAACTGACCGGGTCTGCATCATACCGGGAAAAAGATCCCACAATCGGATTGCCCCTGCTTGCCCCCTAACCCGGATTATTCATGAGCTACCCTACTGCGCGTCGTGATTGCCCGCAATCTCCC
>JAUVQV010000139.1 GCA_030597995.1 Candidatus Rokuibacteriota bacterium | reverse complement strand
GGGCCAGGAACGCCAGGGTGAGGAGCGCCCCCCGGTTGTCAAGAAATGTTATGGCGATGCCGACAGCTCCGAGGGCGGCGGCGACGGCATAGCTCGCGACCACCGTCCGTCTTTTGGAGAGTTTCCACTTCCGGAGGCGGAAAGGGAAGTGGTCCGGGCTTCCCAGGAACATGGACATCCCTCGCCGGCGACGGATATACATCACGAACAAGGTGTCGAAGATCGGCACCCCCAGGATGACGGCCGGCACCACGACGGCCACGGAATTGTGCTCGGTGTAGCGGCCGATCATCGCCAGGGCGCCGAGATTGAGGCCGATGAAAAGGCTGCCGGTGTCACCGAGGTAGATCCGCGCGGGATCGAAGTTGAACCTCAGGAAGCCCAGGAGGCTTCCGGCCAGGGTCGCGGTGAGGATGGCGATCTGGAGATTGTGGTTTATTACGGAGACCACGAGCAGGACCAGGGCGCCGATCAGCCCCACCCCCGCCGAGAGGCCGTCCATGACATCGATGATGTTGAAGGCGTTCGTCAAACCCAGGAGCCAGACAAACGTTAGGGGGTAACTCACATACCACGGGAGATAGACGAACTGGATCAAGATGCCCGCCTTCATCAACACCACGATCGCCAGGCTCTGGCCGAGAAATTTGTGCACGGGAGAAAGGGCCCTGAGATCGTCGATGAGACCGAAAAGCACGACAATCGTCCCGGCCAGCAGAAGAGCCAGGACCTGCCTGTTGAAGGTATAGGTCATCGCCAGAGTGAGGAGAAAGGCCAGGTAGACGCTCATCCCCCCCAGATAGGGGACAGGAAATTTCTGGTTCTTGAGCTTCCCGTCGGGGCGGTCCACCAGACCGTATTCCCGGGCGATCTTTATCAACAGGGGCGTGGTGAAGGTGTGGGCCAAAAGGGCGGCCAACACCAGGGACAGGGCGACGAGAGTTCCTCGCCAGAAGACCTGCGGGATTGCGAACCAATCGATGCTAGTCATTATCGTCGCTGCCGATCGGGCCGCCTTTCAGTCTCCCGCTTCGCCTGCCATCACGGAAACGCAAGAATGGTATCACTATCATTTTTCGGCGAAAATCACAAGAGAGCCCGCGCCGGGCTTGTTCGGCGCGTCGGTCACAATGCATGATACCGCTCGCGCCACATGCAGAAAACGAGCAGCGCCCACAGGCGATACTGGTGGTCCCTCCGGCCGGTGAGATGTTCGCGCACCAGACGGGTGACACCTTCCGGGCGGAAGAAACCCTCCCTCCCGATCCGTTCGGGATTCAGGTATTCTTCAGTCAGCGGAAGCAGTTCGCGCCTCAGCCACCGGTTTACTGGAATCCCGAAACCCATCTTGGGCCGCTCGACCAGCCCCGCCGGCACCAGGGTGTGCAGCACTTTCCGCATGAGATATTTTTTCGTGCCCCCTCGCAATTTCCACTCCAGGGGCAGCCGGGCCGCGAACTCCACAACGCGGTGATCCAGGAGGGGGACCCGGGCCTCGAGAGAGTAGGCCATGGATGCCCGATCCACCTTGGTCAGAATGTCGTCCACGAGATAGGTCTTGATATCGGTCAGCATGGCGCGCTCCACGATCCGCCCCCATCGTGGATCCGAAAAAACCTTGAAATAGGTGAGACCGGCATCATCGACCACCTCGGGAAGAACCTCGGCCAGGCGCCGCCTCTCGAATATGCCCACCGTGTGGAAATAGAGCTGGGCCGTATCATCCTGGAGGAGGCTTTCCGCGGCCCTCTGAATTTTGTGCACGGGGATCCGGCCCAGCAGCAGGCACAGGGGCCGGCGAAGAGGCCCGAGAAGCGTGCGAACGGAAGTTCCCCGGCGGATCCAGTCATAGCGCGGGTAGCCGCAAAACAGCTCGTCCCCGCCATCACCGGAGAGACTGACAGTCACGTGCCGGCGGGTGAACTCCGAAAGGAGCATGGTGGGAATCGCCGAGGAGTCCGCAAAGGGCTCGTCATAGGCGTCGGGTATTTTCCGGACCAGCTCGAGGGCGTCGGCGGCCGTGCACACTTTTTCACGATGCACGGTCCCCAGGTGTCCGGCAACCTCCCTGGCGAAGCGGGACTCGTCGTACCCCCTCTGTTGAAAGCCGATGGAGAAGGTGTTCACCGGAAGGGTGGATTCCCTCTGCATGAGGGCTACCGTGAGAGACGAATCTATGCCCCCCGAGAGGAAGGCCCCGAGGGGCACATCGCTGATCAGGCGGTACCGGATGGAGGAGCGAAGCAGGGCGGTGAATTCCTCCACCCACTCCTCCTCGGACCGCCGGCGGCTCTCTTCCGTGCTGTTCCAGCAATGTGCTATGTCCCAGTAGGTATACGGATTTTCCTTTCCATCGAGGCCGATCTCGATGATCTGTCCGGGCATCACTTTCCGGGTGTCCCGGTAGATGGCATGTGGGGCTGGAACATACTGGAATTCAAGGTAATATTGCAGGGCACGACGGTCGACTTCGCGGGAAAACCCGGGACAGGAGAGGAGCGGCTTGAGCTCGGAAGCGAAGAGTATCAGTCCCGGGAGCCGAGCCAGATAGAGGGGCTTGATCCCGAGGCGGTCACGGACGAGGCTGAGTGTTTTGGACGCCTCGTCCCAGAAGGCAAAGGCGAACATCCCGATGAACCGTGAAGCCGCCTCCCGGACACCCCACTGCCTGCAGGCATAGAGCACCACTTCGGTATCGGAATCGCTTCGAAAGCGACAGCCCCGATCTCGAAGTTCTTCTCTCAACTCACGGAAATTGTAGACTTCACCGTTGAAACAGATCGCGTGGCCCCCATCCGCCGTCGCCATCGGCTGCGAGGCGGCGACGCTGAGGTCGATAACCGAGAGCCGGCGGTGGGCGAAGCCTACCCTTCCGTCAGGCGTGAGCGAGGTCCCGGAATCATCCGGTCCCCGATGGGCCATCTCCCCCGACATGTGCCGGAGAAGCTCCGGTCCGGGCGGTTTCCCCCCGGTGGCGAGGAAGCCCGCTATCCCGCACATGAGATCACCGCCCCGGCGAGACCAGGGTCTCGTAAAGTCCCCGTATCTTCACGACCATCTCTGCAAGAGAAAAGTGCTCCTGGGCGCGGCGGCGGGCCTCCACTCCCATGCGCGCGCGCGCATCGGGTCTCTCCAGCAGAAAGAGGACGGCCTCGGCGAGGCGATCCGGTTCGCGCGGGGGGACGAGGGACCCCGTGACGCCGTCCAGGACCGCCTCCGGATTTCCGCCGACGTCACAGGCGACCGTCGGCCGGCCGGCCGCCATGGCCTCAAGGATGGCATTGGAAAAACCCTCCTCGGTGGAAGGATGGACGTACAGGTCGGCCGCCTGGAGCAGATCGGGAACGTCCGTGCGGTGGCCGAGGAACCGCACGTTCCGGTTCAATCCGTTTGAGGCCGTAAGATCCCGCACGGCAGTCAGTGTCCCGGCGTCCCGGCCGACCAGGAGAAAGCAGACCTCGGGCCTTTCACGGGCCACCCGGCGGGCGGCGTGGACGAGGTCCGCGTGGCCCTTGTAGGGATAGAAGTTGGAAACCGTGATCGCCACCGGTGCATCTCCCGGGATCCCCTCGCGCCTGCGGAGAGCCGCCACTTCCTCCGCGGTCCACCGTCTCCGGGGCTCGACACCGTTATAAATCTTCCTGAATTTCCCGGTCCAGAACCGCTCGGTCCTCTGTACGTCGCGCAGAACAGCATCGGAATTGACGAGGACGATATCCGCGAAGAAGTTGCCGATCGACTCCATCCGGCGCAGGAGCGGATAGTCGTTCTTGTAGTTCGCCAGGGCCCTCTTGCTGATCACGACTCCCCTCACCCTCGCCAGCCTCGCCGCTACCGGCCCGAGAAGGTTTGCTGCCGGGAGATAGGTGTGGAGAATGTCCGGTCGTTGCCGCCGGAGAAACCCGGCCAGGAAGGCCACGGTCCGGAGGTGCTCAGCGAGCCGGCTCCGGAATTGCTTTCCCCGCTCCGGGTCTCCCCGCACCGTGACCGGCATGATCTTGGAGAACTCACGGAAAAGCGATCCGCCCCCGGAAGTCGTAACCAGCGACAGGGAATACCGCGAGGGGGGCAAAAGACCGGCCAGATGGAGCAACTGTCTCTCGGTACCACCTGATTCCAGGTTGGGGAGCAGGTAGGTAATGGAGATTGCCGAGGTTCCCATTTCTGTCCCGGTCAGGCTCCCTTATCGCATCTTCCGCATGAAATACATCCTGATTTCCCAGCCGGTGCGGCACTTTCCCCATGAACGCTAAAAAAGGATCTTATCATGGGTCC
>JAUVQV010000216.1 GCA_030597995.1 Candidatus Rokuibacteriota bacterium | reverse complement strand
TGGCTGGGGGGGGAGGACTCGAACCCCCACAGGCAGATCCAGAGTCTGCTGTCCTACCATTAGACGACCCCCCACCAATAGGCCGCAACGCTCCCGATACTATATACTGGGGATCGCTTTTTTCAAGCCGTTTTTCAGGCCGACCCGCCCCCGCTCTTATCCGGCCACGCGGCCCGGATCCTCTGCAAGGTTTCCTCCCGGCCGACCAGCTCCAGACTCTCGAAGAGGCCCGGGCTGGCCCGGCTCCCGGTCACCGCCACCCGGAGAGGCTGCATGATCTTCCCCGGCTTGAGACCGGCGGTGTCCGCTTCCTCCCGCAGCACCTTTTCAATTTCTCCCCGGTCGAAGGGATCCAGGGCCGCCAGCCTCTCTTCCAGCCGCCGTAGAACCGGGAGCAGCGGCTCGGCCTTGCGCAGAATGTGACGTTCCTCCTCCCCCCAGGGGACTCGGCGGAAGAAAAATTCGGCCGGCCCCCCGATCTCGGCCAGGGTCTTGAAACGCTCCCCTATCGCCTCCACCACCGCCTCCAGCCACTGCCGGCCTCTTCCCGGGTCGGTCAGCCCCGCGCGCTCCAGGAAGGGGAGCAGGTGATCGGTGCGCTCGGCCACGGTGAGGGATCGCAGATAGTGGCTGTTGAGCCATCGGAGCTTGTCGGGATCGAAGATCGCCGCGTTCTTTCCCACCCGGTGAAGGTCGAACTCCCGCACCAGCTCCGGAAGGGTGAACAACTGCCGGCTGTCGGGAGTGGACCACCCCAGCAGGGCGAGGTAGTTGACGAGGGCCTCCGGGAGGAATCCCTCCTTTTCATACTGGCTCACCGCGACCGCTCCGTGCCTCTTGCTGAGCCGGCCGCCGTCCGGCCCCAGGATCATCGGGACGTGGGCGAACTGAGGCGGCGGGATCTCGAGCGCCCGGTAGAGCACAATCTGCCGGGGGGTGTTGGAGACGTGATCCTCGCCGCGGATGACGTGCGAGATCCGCATCCGGGCATCGTCGACCACGACCGCCAGGTTGTAGGTTGGAAAACCATCCCCCTTGAGGATCACGAAGTCTTCGAGCTCGGAGTTCTGAAAAGCCACCCGGCCGCGGATGATGTCCGTCCACCAGGTTTCACCCTGCGGCACCTTCACCCGCACCGCCGGGGCGACGCCTTCTCTCTCACGCCGTGTTCGTTCGGCATTTGTCAGCTCCCGGCAGCGGCCGTCGTATCCGAGGTTGCGGCGCTCGGTACGAGCCTCTTCCCGCCGGGCAGCCAGCTCCTCGGGGCGGCAGTAGCAACGATAGGCCTGTTCGGCCTCCAGGAGCTTGTGCACCTCCTTTTGGTAGAGTGTCCGACTCTCGGACTGGAGGTAGGGTCCGTACTCCCCGCCGCGCTCTGGACCTTCGTCCCATTCCAGACCCAGCCAGCGCAGGGATTCGAGAATACCGGCGACCGACTCCCGGGTGGAACGCTCCCGGTCGGTGTCTTCGATGCGGAGGATGAACGTCCCCCCCCGGTTGCGGGCGAAAAGGAAATTGAAGAGCGCGGTCCGCACCCCTCCCAGGTGAAGGTGCCCGGTGGGGCTGGGAGCGAACCGCACCCGGACGGGAACCTGTGAGGCGGCCATATTCCCGGACCTACGGGGAAGGCGGCGTCCCGGGGGTGCCCGGGAGAAAGGCCCCCCTGGCCGGTGCGCCCCCGCCGCTTGGGAGCGCTACCAATTTCTTGATCTCCTCGAGCTGCCGCAGGATATTGTCGGACCGCGGTCCGTATGGCTCCAGGGTCAAATACTCCTCCCAGGCCCGTATCCCTTTTTCGAGGTCCTTGAGATCATTGACGTAGACCTCCCCCAATTTCAGGCGGCTGGTGACATGCCCTGAATCCAGGGCGGCGGCTTTCGTGAATGACTCTATGGCCTGCCGGTAGTCCCCTGCCCTGCGGTACATGACCCCCAGGTTGGTCCACACGTCGGGGTCGCTGCCATCGAGTGCGAGGGCCCTCTGGTAGGCCTCGACGGCCTTCAGAAAATCTTCGGTCTCGAAGCGGTTGTTTCCCAGCTGGATCCAGGCCCGGTAGTTGCCGCGGTCATCTTTCAGGAGTTCCTCCAGCTGCGCGATCTCCCGCTGCAGTGCGATGCGGTCCGGTCCCGCGGTCCGCCCGGGAGCCGCCGGCGCAGTCACCGGAGAAACCACGACCGGCCCCGGTGTAGACGCGGGTCCAAAGATTTTGATCCCCAGGATCATCCCCACGAACAGGCCGCCGAAAAAAATTATCAGAGACTTGACCGGCACCGTTTTCTTCTTCGAAACTCCCCTTCCGTGCGAGATGATATCACGGTTCAGATCATCCCAGGAAAGAAATACTGGCTCGTGCGGGCGGAGCGCCCGGCGGTCTTACGGGAGGGATTTGATTTTCTCGATCAGCTCCGGTGCCGGCACCGCCCCCACCACCTCGAGGGTGTCGTTTATTACCGACTTGGGCACGGTACTGACCTTGAAGCGCCGGGATAGATCGACGAAGGAATTGGCTTCGATGATCTCGGTCGTGATCCTGGGGTTCACCAGGGCCAGGGCGGCGGCGAGGTAGGCCATGACCGGGCAGGTGGGGCAGGTGACCAGGACAAAGACCTTGAGGTTGACCTCCTTTTCGATCCCCTCTACACCGGTGAGATCTATGGCCTCGACCGGCCGTCCGACCGAGAACATCACTACGGTGCGGAGGAAGGCCCCGAATTCGTGGCCGGCGGGCAGTCCGAAATAGCGCACACCGGCCCGCTCCTCCCCGACCCGGCTCAGGGCGAGCGCCGGAACCCGGTGGATGCCCATCCTCCCCGCCAGCTCGTGGTCTTTTATGAAGTCCTTCTTGTCGACCTCAATCCGGCCCTCGATCCCGCTGAGCTCCTCCACGAAGGCGTCCGTCAGGCTGCACAACTCGCACTCCTCCTCCCGGGTGAAATAGGTCACCCTGACCGGAGCCTGCATCTTTTCCAGGATCTCCCTGGTCTGCTGCCGTACCTTATCGTTGAATAACCCCACAGTTA
>JAUVQV010000052.1 GCA_030597995.1 Candidatus Rokuibacteriota bacterium | reverse complement strand
GTGGGAGAAAACTGCGATCATGGGTGCTCTCCCCCCTGGCGAACCGGAGAGCTATCCAGGAGCGGCTGGACGCCGTCCAGGAACTGGTCGATCATCCCGACACCCGGGCCCGCCTGCGGAAAATATGCAAGGGCATATCCGATCTGGAACGTCTCAGCGCCCGTATCTCCCTCAAGACTTCCACTCCCCGTGATCTGGCCACCCTCCGGAACTCTCTCCGGCACCTTCCTGCCCTTAAAGAGGAGCTCGCCGACACCTCCTCTGCGCTGCTGGCCGGTCTGGCGGAGCTGGACGCCATGACCGATCTCGGCACCAGGATCGAAGAGTGTCTGGTCGAGAATCCCCCGCTCCGGCTCAAGGACGGGGGGGTGATCCGCGAGGGGTTCCACGGAGAACTGGACGAGCTCCGCCGCCTCTCCCGTGACGCCAAGACCTGGTTGGCGGAATTTGAAAAGAGGGAGCGGACCCGTACCGGTATTTCCTCTCTGAAGGTCGGCTACAGCAAGGTCTTCGGCTACTTCCTTGAAGTAAGCCGGGCCAGGGTCGACAGCCTCCCGACGGACTACACCCGACGGCAGACCCTGGTCAACGCCGAGCGTTTCCACACCTCCGAGCTGGCAGAGTTCGAGGCCCGGATTCTCGGCGCGGAGGAGAATATGAAGGTCCTGGAGCTGCGGCTTTTCGAGGAGCTGCGGCAGCAGATCTCGGCCGAGGCGGGCCGGATTCAAAAGACCGCCGCTGAGATCGCGGCCGCCGACGCCCTGAACGCCATGGCCGAGGCCGCCGTGGAGCACGGCTACCGCCGGCCGGAAGTGGATGACGGTTTCGGTCTCGACCTCGCCGACGCCCGGCACCCGGTGGTTGAACTCCTCTGCGAGGAACGCTTTGTCCCCAATGACAGCCACCTCGACAGCGGCGGTTGTCAGATCATGATCCTGACCGGCCCCAACATGGCCGGGAAGTCGACGTACCTCCGACAGGTGGCCTTGATAACTATCATGGCCCAGATGGGGAGTTTCGTCCCGGCAGCCGAGGCCCGGATCGGTGTGGTGGACCGGATCTTCACCAGGATCGGAGCCGCCGATAAATTATCCCGGGGCCAGAGCACCTTTATGGTAGAAATGATCGAGACCGCCAACATCCTCCACCACGCTACGCCGCGCAGCCTGGTCATTCTCGACGAGGTGGGCCGGGGAACCAGCACCTTCGACGGTCTGAGCATCGCCTGGGCGGTTTTGGAATACCTCCACGGTTCCGGGAAACAATCGGCGAAAACCATTTTTGCCACCCACTACCACCAGCTCACCGAGCTCCCCCTCACCCTGCCGCGGGCAAAGAATTTCAACATCGCGGTCCGGGAGTGGGAGAACCAGATTTTCTTTCTCCGTAAAATTGTCGAGGGGGGAGCCGACAAGAGCTACGGTATACAGGTGGCACAGGTGGCCGGCCTCCCGTCCGCCGTCATTGAAAGGGCTCGGGAAATACTTCAGAACCTCGAAAGCGGTGAACTTAATCTGGAGGGTTTCCCGCGCCTGGCACAGAAATCCCTTCTCCCCCCAGCCCCGGTGCATCAGATTGATCTTTTCCCCTCCGCCGGTAAGGATCTTGAGAGGCGGGTCCGCGAGCTCGACCTCGATCGCCTTACCCCGCTGCAAGCCTTCGGCATCCTTGTGAAATGGAAGAATGACATTGATAAAAAAGAGAAATAAGTTTATAATGTGTTTCTAGGAACTGTGAAAAAAACGGGAACGCATACGGGCCTGGCCTGGCTTGCAGCCCTCGCCGTCTTTGCGTGGGCGTGGAACCAACCCCTTACCACTTCGCAAGCTCGCAGTTCAACTTCTTCCCTTGTTGCCAAGGCGGAGAGGGATTTTACAGACCTCAAGAGGAAAGTTTCCCTCCAGCGCTACCGCCACAACTACCTCAAAATAATGGACAGCTACCGCCGGATTTTCGAAACATTTCCCCGGAGCGCCGACGCCGAAACCGCCCTTTTCAGGGCCGGCGAGCTTTACACCTTGCTCTACCGCTGGACCTCCATCAAGTCCGACCTCAATACCGCGAAGGACTACTACCAGCGTCTGATCGACAGCTATCCCCGGAGCCGGCTGGCGGACGACGCACAGCTCGCCGTCGCACTCCTCTACCTCGATCATTACCAGGACCGCGCACAGGCCTACCGGGAATTCGAAAAGGTATCCCGAATCGCCCCCAAGGGAGACCAGACGGATTCCGCCGAGCGCTGGATGAAAAAGCTGGCCCCCAATATGCGGGGAGAGAACGCGCCGGCGGCTTCCACGACCGCCGCGGCAGCGGCCCGGTCCGTCTCAAAGGCTGCAGTCTTCCTGGCCAGGGCAGAAAAAGATTTCACGAATCTCAGGAAAAAGACTTCACTTCAACGCTACCGCCATAATTACGTCAAGGTCATGGACCGTTACCGCCGGGTCTTCGAGCGCTATCCCGACAGCACCGAGGCCGAGACCTCTCTCCTGCGCGCCGGCGAGCTGTACACCCTGCTTTACCGCTGGACTTCTCTCAAATCCGACCTCAACCGTTCGAAACACTATTATCAGCGGCTGATCAAAAGTTATCCCCGGAGTTCACTGGTGGACGACGCCCAGATGGCAATTGCCTTTCTCTATCTCAATTATTACAACGACCGTACCCAGGCCTACCGTGAATTCCGGAAGGTACCCCAATTCGCCCCCCGCGGTGACCGGAGGGCAGAATCGGAACGCTGGTTGAAAAAACTCGCCCGCCACAAACCGCCGGATACCCCGCGCGTGTCACGATCCCGTGGGCCGATTCCCGCGGTGCTGTCCCGGGTCGATGCCATCCGTCACTGGTCGAATCCGGAGTATACCCGGGTGGTGATCGACCTCGACCAGCCGACCCACTTCTACTCCAACCTCCTGAAGGAATCGTCACAGGAAAAGAAGCCCCCTCGGCTCTACCTCGACCTTTTCAACACCATGGTTGAAAGCCGTTATCGACAGCCGATTCCGGTGAACGACGGCATCCTATTGACGATCCGTGCGGGCCAGTTCACTCCAGATACTGTGCGCGTGGTCCTTGACATCGATCAGCTTAAAACCTACCGCATCTTCCCCATGGAAAACCCTTTCCGTCTCGTAGTGGATGTCACCGGCGGCGATGCACTCCTCCGGAAAACCTCTGCCCCCGCACCCGCCCCCGCGGCCAGTTCGGGAAAAATCTCCCTGGCTCAACAGCTTGGCCTGCAAATCCGCCGGGTGGTCATAGATGCCGGACACGGCGCGAATGATCCCGGCGCAATCGGAGTCAACAACATCCGCGAGAAAGACATCACCCTCGATCTGGCCCTGCGCCTGCGCAACCGCTTGAGCCGTGAGGGCCTGGATATCGTTCTCACGCGAGACCGGGATATCTACCTCCCCCTCGAGGAGAGGACGGCCATCGCCAACACCTCGCGCGGAGACCTCTTTCTCTCTCTCCACACCAATTCCAGCGCCGGCGGCAAACTCCGTGGTGTGGAGACCTACTTTTTAAACCTCGCCTCCAGTCTCCGCGCCCGTGAAACAGCCGCCCGTGAGAACAGCATGGCCCTGGCAAAGATGAGTGACCTGGAGCACATCCTCAAGGAGATCTTCAACTCCAAGATGGACGAGTCGAGCCGTCTGGCTGAAAGTATCCAGAAAAACATGGTGCATGGCCTTCGTCACAAATTCAAGGGCGTCAAGAACCTGGGTGTAAAACAGGCCCCGTTCTATGTACTCATCGGGGCGGAGATGCCGAGCATTCTCGCCGAAGTGTCTTTTATCAACCACCCGGTGGAGGGGAAGAGGTTGGCCAGCGAGCAGTACCGGCAACTCCTGGTGGATTCACTGGCCGCGGGCGTGATGGACTATATCCAGTCCGTGAAAATCGCCTCCGCCAATCCCTGACCTAGCCCTCGAGCGCGCATGGATATCAACATTCGCCCGTCCCCCCTCGGGCTCCCCTGATTTCTCCCGCCATGTCTCGAGTTGCCATCTCCAGGATCCGGAACATCGGCGTCATCGCCCACATCGACGCCGGGAAAACCACGGTCACTGAACGCTTTCTCTTTTACTCCGGGCGGAGCCACAAGATGGGCGAGGTGCATGACGGAGAAGCGGTCATGGATTGGATGCCCCAGGAGCAGGAGCGTGGGATCACCATTACCTCCGCGGCCACCACTTTTTTTTGGCAGGCTTGTCAGCTTAATCTCATAGACACCCCGGGCCATGTGGATTTCACCATTGAGGTCGAACGCTCTCTCCGGGTCCTGGACGGCGCGATCGCGGTCTTCTGCGGAGTCGCCGGAGTTCAGCCCCAGACCGAAACCGTCTGGCACCAGGCTGAAAAGTACCGCGTGCCGACCCTCTCCTTCATAAACAAGATGGACCGCATCGGAGCAGACTTCAGCAAGGTGGTGCGCATGATCAGAAAGCGCTTCGAAATCGTCCCCGTCCCGATCCAGATCCCCCTGGGAGCCGAAATGGACTTCCAGGGCGTCATCGATCTCTTGTCGATGCGTGCCCTGGTCTGGAAGGAGGAAGACCTCGGATCGACTCCGGAGGATTCATCCATTCCCGACCAATATCGGGAAACCGCCGAAAAGGCCCGCAGAGAGCTGATTGAAAACTTGGCGGAGCACGATGAGGAGATGCTTGCCGCCTACCTTGACAATGCATCCCCCCCGGGCGAAAAGGAGATAAGGATGAGCCTCCGGCGCTTGACTCTCCGGCGCCTGGTGACGCCTGTCCTGTGCGGCAGCGCCCTCCGGAACAAAGGCCTCCAGCCGCTTCTGGACGCCGTAGTGGATTTTCTTCCTGCCCCAACCGATATTGAACCGGTGCGGGGAATCGACCCCCGGACCGGAAAGCAGGAAAAACGTCCCCCGCAGGCCAATGGGCCGTTCTGCGCCCTGGCTTTCAAGATCATGACCGATCAGGATCGCCGTCTGACATACTTCCGGATCTATTCGGGTACGGTGCAAGTCGGTCACGAGTTGCTGAACCCCGGGAGACGGAAGCACGAAAAAGTGGCCCGCATTTTCCGGATGCACGCCAACCGGAGAGAGCGGCTCGAAATGGCACGCGCCGGAGAGATCGTCGCCGTCACCGGCTTGAAGCATACCGTTACCGGCGACACCCTGACCGACGTCAATCACCCCCTGATACTGGAACTCATGAGTTTTACCGCACCTGTCATCTCGATTGCCGTGGAGCCGAAGACCGCCGCCGAGAGCGAGAAACTGAAGCAGGCCCTCGCCAAGCTGGCGACAGAAGATCCCACCTTCACGGTTCGCACCGATGAGGAGACAGGTCAGATCATCATTTCCGGAATGGGGGAACTGCATTTAGAGATCCTCTTGGATCGCCTGGATCGAGAGTTCAGGGTCCAGGCCAGGGCCGGCCGTCCCCATGTTGTCTATCGTGAAACTATCAGTCGAGAGATCAAACACGCCGTGGAATTCGCACGTGAACTCGGCGGGCAAACCGTAAAGGCCGAAGTCGCTCTTAACCTCACTCCCCTCAAACGTGGTGAGGGTTTCTCCTTGAAATTCGCGCCAGGTCTCGGCGAGATCCCCGAGACAATCCACGAGGCCATACGGGAGGGAATCACCGAGTCCCTCGGCGCCGGGATGCTGTCCGGCTACCCGCTGGTAGACTTGGAGACCACAGTTGCGAGGGTAGCGTATCGCCCCGATAACGACCTTCCCCTGGTGTATAAAATCGCCGCCGCCCGAGCCTTCCGCGAGGGCACCTCACTGGCGGGACTTATCCTTCTCGAACCTATAATGTGGTTGGAAGTCTTAACACCCGAGGATTTCGTTGGAGAGATCATTGGGAACCTGCAAAGCCGGCGCGGGCGCGTGGAATCCATCATCACCAGGCCTTCGCTCCGGGTCATCGAGGCTCGAATACCATTAGGGGAAATCTTCGGCTATTCGACCACCCTCCGTTCCCTCTCCCAGGGAAGAGCCACTTTCAGCATGCAGTTCGATTCGTATGAGGAATTGCCTTATAAACACAATGGGGAGGCCGCTGGGCGTGGACAGGCATAGCCTTCAAGTGTCCATAGAGTCCAGAGGGTTGAGAGGCCGCCGTCGAGGGTCAATTACATGCACAGCGATGTGTGTAAATTTTCAAGGGTCTTGAGGACGATCATGAATTTTGATCCTTGGAAAGTGTCTCCCGGCTCTTTTTCCGGCTTTTTTTGCCGTCTTCCAGGTTTTTCCTGAGGCAAAAGAGAGGGATGGGCGAGCTGTTGTTGAGTTACTCTGTTTCTCCCGCGAGCATTCTCCCTCAAGATCCGGTGCAATAGCTCTCGAGAGTGAAGAAAAAAACTTTTTCTCCTGGAAAAGCAATATCGGCCAACTCAGCCATATAGAGCGCTTGGCTAAATACAACTGTACCGCCTTGCCATGGCAATTACCCCTGGAAATTATTTATCTACCCCTGGAAAATAATCCATCCCCT